>JALYJX010000461.1 GCA_030775065.1 Gemmatimonadota bacterium
GCGAAGCGGCGTCGGCTTGGACGAATTGTTAGGCGGCGGGCCGCTTCGTGCCTGCAGATGCCAGTTCAAGCGATTGATAAGGAGTGAACAGTCGCACTGGCGACCCCTCCAACTGCTTAGCCAGCTCAGGCGTGGCGTTGCCGCAAACTTCACCAGATGCCGTGCACGTCTTCAGCATTGCGTCCATGAGCCCTCCGATATTCTTAAGATGCTCCATTAAAGCTTGCGAATTCCGATACCTTTCAAGAACCAGGCATTCAGTCTGATCTTGATTGAAGTACAACTCATACTGCAATGTGCCCGAATCTTTAGTCTTAACCACTTCCATGCATTGAGCGGAAACTCTCTTGAACTCCTCAAGCTTGCCATCATGGATCTTTAGCCTAGCGATGCCTTGGATCTCGTTCATTAGTTTCAATCCTCGTGTCGTTGATTCCCGCCGCCTAACGTTGGCGCTAAGCGGCGGCTTGAGCAACTGGTTAGGCCTCATCGCCTCTCGCTGCTGGGTCGGGGACGCATTAATCATGTTCCCCTACCGCGAAGGATGTCCACTGGACGTTGTCCTTCTCCATGACGTCTGTTGACTGACGCATACCCAGCTTGTCATAGAACGCCATCGCCTTGTCGTTCGCATAGCAGCACTGGACGATTCGCTTCTCTCCACCTGCTAACTGATGTGCTACTTCCATCAGTCTCTTCCCGATGCCCAGGCGTTCATAGCCTCGATCAACACCAAGATCGGTAACGAAAAGCCAGTAGGCGAAGTCGGTGAGGCCAAAGCAGACTGCAACTATTCTCTGTTCGCAGTTTCTGGCGACGAGGCTGATCTGAACGTTCTTGACAAGGACCGTGACTCGCTCAACGAAGTCCTCCTTCGGGTACTGCTTGCCCAAGTCAGTTCTTGCTAGGAACTCGATGTACTCACTCGCGCTGATGAACTCTTGTCGCACTCTCAGCCGCTCTGGGCCCAAAGAGAGAGTCTCCTCAAACGTTGCGGGAATCATCCGAGTGCTCCTGTCTGCGCCGAGGATAGTTGTGCGAGGGTGTTTCGTGAGGCCTAACGCCTGCCTTCACCGGCGCGAAACCAGCAAGCGAAGCGCCGCTGGTTGAGCGTCCGGTGCAAGGCTTGGTTGGGCGTCATGGCTTTGCTGCTGTCGCAAGTAAGGCGGGCATCGGCACTTCGAAGTGGTCGCCACGCTTGTAAGCGGCAACGCTGTCTCGCAATGCTGCTTGCTTAGGTGCTCGTGGTACTTGGTGACAACGCTAGATTCTTCCCAACCAGCTTGCTCGAATTCTCGGAATGATTGACCGGAGTTAGCCATTGAAACCTCCCTCGTTCAGTTTTCTGGACAGCGACCCGCCGGCATACGCGCTGAATAACTGCCGCGTAGCCTGGCGCTTCAGCGTTGCAAGTCGGCGGTGACCCGCCGCGACTCCAGCGACTTCGCGAACCTGTGGCGGGCGCGCAACCGGGGATCTTCGATGATGCCGCCGATCGTGCCGGCGATCACCATGACGATGCCGGCCAGCGGCAAGACCAAAATCAGACCGGGGATTCCCGCGACCGCCCCGCCGAGGAATATCAGCAGCACAGTCGGTAGGGGGTGCATGTGCAGGCTGCGGCCCAGCGTGAGCGGCATGAAAACGAAGTCGTCGAGCAGACGCACCAGAACGAACAGCGCGACGGCCCAATAGACAATCAACGGATTCGCCGGAAAGTCGGTCGCGGCGACGAGGACGACGATCAGGCAGGCGATAATCGATCCAACGTAGGGTATCCAGGCGAGCACCGCCGCCAGCAGTCCGAGCGTAAACGCACCCGGTATGCCGATCACCCACAGTCCGAACGCGAGACAGAGGGTATCGATTACCGTGAGCGCGAGCAGACCCTGAAAATAAGCGCGGGCAGTGCCGTCGACGCGGTCAACCATGTACAAGGTCCGCTCGAAATAGGCGTTCGGCACCGCGTTGAACATGAGTTCCAGGAACCGGCGCCCATCACGCAGCAGGAAGAACGCGACAAAGGGCGCCAGCAGTAGCGACGGCAGCCAAGCCGCAGCACCGAGCAGCGCGGCAGTCAGATGCGTCTGAACGTAGGTCTCACCGAAGGCCGCGATCATCCTGTTCATTTCCGCATGTAGCCCGAGCTGCTTCAGGAATCCGAACTCCGACTCCAGCATCGTCAGCGTACGCTCTATGAGCGCGCGTCCTGCAGCGAGGTAACGCAACAACGCGTCCTCGCTCCCAGTCGCTTGCGCCGCGAGCCAGGGCAGCATTGGCAACATCGCCACTAACGCAGCAACGCAGAAAGCACCTGCGACTATTGCCGCAGCGGTTTCCCGACGCACTCCAGCGAGTGTCAGGCGGCGGACCGCCGGGAATAGCGCGTAGTACAGGATGATCGCGAGCAGGAAAGGAACGACGAGCCACAGTGCCTGTCTCAGGAGCGACAGCAGCACGGTCGTGCATACGACCACCGCCACCCACACCAGCGGCCCCGTCGCCAAATACCGGCTAGAGGACGGTGAAGCGCCCACGCAATTGTTTCCCCAGGTGACGCGCGAGTTGCAGCGCAATCTTCGACGCGATCACCACATGCGTGTCGAGCAGCCTTTCGAAATCGCCGCGCGATAAGGACGCCAACACGCAGTCTTCTGCCGCCCGTGCCTGCGCGGAGCGCGGCATGTTATCGAGAAGCGCCAGTTCACCGAAAACATCACCGGCCTCGGTCTCCGTGATGCGTCCGGTGTCCGGCTCACCCTGGCGACAGATGAGTACACGGCCGGCAATGACGATGTGCAGGGCCTGACCTTCCTCGCCTTCGTCAAAGATAATCTCGCCTTTGAGATATTTGCGCTCGTGCAGCAAGCCGTCGACGACGCGTAGCTCTGAACGCGAAAG
>JALYJX010000462.1 GCA_030775065.1 Gemmatimonadota bacterium
GGTCGGTTAGAAGCCGCCCGTCGCCTGACGGCCGCGGAAACGCACGCGACCTTTCTTCATGAAGCCGTCGTACTTCCTGAGCAGCAGGTGCTGCTGGATCTGCGCCATTGTATCGAGCGCGACGCCGACCACGATCAGAAGCGACGTTCCGCCGAACTGGAAGGGCACGTTGATCATGTCGGCGATGAAGATCGGCAGGAGAGCGATGAACGTCAGGAAGATTGCGCCAGGCAGCGTGATGCGGGTGACGACGTGGTCGATGTATTCAGCCGTCCTGCTTCCCGGCTTTACGCCGGGGATGAATCCACCCTGCTTCTTCAGATTCTCCGAAAGGTCGATCGGGTTGAAGATGATCGAAGTGTAGAAATAGGTGAAGAACACGATCAGGGTCGCGGACAGCAGATAGTAGACCCACGTGCCCGGCTGGAAATAGTCGGAGATTATCTTCGCCTGCTCATTGCCGCTGAACTGCGCAATGGCACCGGGAACTACGATCACCGACTGGGCGAAGATGATCGGCATGACGCCCGAAGCATTCACGCGAAGCGGAATGAAATTCTTGGCCGCCTCGCGCATCCGGCCGCGGGCCATCGTGCGCTGCGGTATCTGTATCATCACGCGTCGGGCGGCCATCGTCACAGCGCATGTTCCAGCAACCACCGCCACCATCACGACGCCGAGAACGATGAGCGAGAACAGTCCGACGGCCTGCGTCTGGACGAAGGTGAACGTGCTGAAGATGCTTGGCCAGAACCGCTCGACGATCGAGAAGAAGATGATGAGGCTGGCGCCGTTGCCCAGACCACGCTCGGTGATCTGCTCGCCGAGCCACATGACGAAGATTGCGCCGGCGGTGAGGAAGAGCACCATCTGGAACGTGAACATCATTCCCGGCCGCAGGACTGCATTCTCGAGCGAGGCTGTAAACAGCGCGAATCCGTATCCCTGGACGATGGCAAGCAGGACGGTCAGATAGCGCGACCACTGCGTGATCTTTTTTCTTCCCTCTTCGTCCTTCTGCATCTTCTCGATCGTCGGCACCACTGCGCCGGCGATCTGCATGAAGATGCTCGCCGATATGTACGGCATGATTCCCAGCGCGAAGACGGTCGCCCGCGAGAGTCCGCCGCCGACGAAGAGATCGTAGAGGCCGAGGATTCCGCCGCCGCCCTGATTCCTGAAGAAGTCGGTGAGCGCGACGACATCCACACCAGGCACCGTGATATGCGCCCCGGTGCGGTAGAGCACCAGGCACATGAAGGTGAAGATGATTTTCTGCCACAGCTCGGGGGTCCGATAGATGTTCTGAACCGCCGATGCCGCGTTGTTTTGCGCCATGTTACTCCTCGACGCGGCCTCCGGCCGCTTCGATCTTCGCGCGCGCGCCGGCGCTCATCTTCACGCCGCGAACGGTGACGGCGCGCGACAGATCGCCATTTGCCAGCACCTTGGCCGGACCCTTTCGCTTGTGGATCAGCCCGACATCGGCGAGCGTCTGCTCGGTCACTTCCATTCCCTCGGGCAGACGGTCGAGATCGTTCAGCCGAACGACCTGATGCTCGACGCGAAAGATATTCGTGAAACCACGCTTTGGCAGCCGCCGGGTGAGCGGCATCTGGCCGCCTTCGAACCGGGGCTTTCCTCCGCCGGGGCCGTGATGGCCGGCGCGCGCCTTGATTCCCTTGTGACCTTTGCCCGAGGTTTTTCCGGTGCCCGATCCCGGGCCGCGTCCAAGGCGCTTGCGATTCCGGTGCGAGCCGGGCGCGGCAACGAGATTGTGAAGCCCGATCCTCTCGGAACGGGCGATTATCTCGCCACCCTCCTTACCCTCAGCTGTTGTCTTTCTCGCCACTCTTCTATTCCTCTACCGTCGTCACTTCAATCAGGTGACGAACTCGCTTGATCTGTCCGCGCAGCGAAGGAGAATCCTTCACCACGATCACATCCTGATGGTGCCTGAGTCCCATCGCCGTGAGCGTCTGGCGCATCCGCCACGTATGCCCGATGCCGCTCCGCACCTGCTTGATCCGCACATTGCCCGACGTGAGTATCGACTTCTCCGTCTTCTTCGGGCCCCTGGTATTCCACCAGACGTGAGTCCTAGCCAAGTTGCGCCTCCTTGATCCTGGCGCGCGACCGATAGCCGAGCGTGTGTACTTCCACACCGCGCTCGCGCGCGATCTCTTCGACCGTCGTGAGCTGCTTCAGTCCGTCGAGCGCTGCGAGAACCATGTTGTGCGGATTCGTCGAGCCAAGACTCTTCGTCAGAATGTCCTGAATTCCGGCGCATTCCATGATGGCGCGTACGGCACCGCCCGCAATCACACCTGCTCCCGGAGCAGCCGGCTTCATAAGAACTTTGCCCGCGCCGTGCCTGCCAACGACCTCGTGCGGAATCGTTCCGCCGGTCATCGGGATACGCGTCATGTTGCGGCGAGCATTGTCGACCGCCTTGCGGACCGCCTCAGAAACTTCATTCGCCTTTCCTGTCGAGAATCCAACCTTCCCCTGGCCGTCGCCCACGGCGACGAGGGCATTGAACGAGAACCGCCGGCCACCCTTCACGACCTTGGCGACGCGATTGATCGCGATGACATTCTCCACCAGCTCGCTTCCGCCATCTCCACCGCGACCGTCGCCCCTTCCGCCGTCACGTCCCTTGCCGTCGCGCGACCGTCCTGCGCCGCCATCGCGACCGCCGCCGCCCCCGGGGCCGCCACGACCTCCGCCAGGTCCGCCACGTCCGCCGCCGGGACCGCCGCGTCCACCACCACCGTTGTTGCCGGAGCTGCTCACTCCCAAAAGGTCTTGTGAGGTAAAATTTTGCACATTGATATTGTTGCCAATGCCCAGGAGGGAAATTCTTCTGTCTTCTTTAAAATAATTAAAGTTGAAACC
>JALYJX010000463.1 GCA_030775065.1 Gemmatimonadota bacterium
ATGCAGGGCGACGGGGACAACCTGTGTTATGTCACCGTGCGCGACCCGGAGTCAGCCATGCTGGCTCACGCGGTACCGGGCTGCCTTGGCCGGTTGGCCCATTGCCTGGTAGAGCTTCGCGAGCCAGCGGCTGGAATTCACCACATACACGTGCGCGGCTCCTTTTTCTTCATGAAGAACGCCGTAACTTGCAAGCAGCAACTTCTCCGCTTCATCGTACCTGCCTAGCCCGGCCAGGGCCGCACCTTCCGCCGCCTCGGCGCTGGCCGTGCGCCAGTGTCCGGGAGCCAGCGCCTTGAGCCAGATAGCCTTGGCGTCCTTGGCCAGCGCGAGCGCTTCCTCGTAGCGCCCAGTGTCGATCAGCAGGTTGGCCAACAGTGTCATGCTGGTGGCGACATCCGAATGATCCGGCCCCAGCAGCTTCCTTCTCATTTCAAGGGCTTGGCGCACCAATGGCTCGGCCGACGCAAGATCGCCATCCTCGATCAGCCACATGGCCAGCGAGTTCATTCCCTGGGCCACTAATGGGTGCTCCTCGCCCAGCGTGCGCCGGTACATCTCGAGCGAGTCCCGCGACATCCTGGCGGCCTTCTTCAGGTCGCCTTTGTCGTGGGCCAGGTACGCAAGGTTATTGAGTGCCAATGCAACGTCTGGATGGTCTTCGCCGAGGAGCTTGCGCTGCATGGTGATTGCGTCGAGGTAGAGGGCCTCGGCCGCCCCGTACTTGCCCTGCTGCTGCAGAACGAACGCCACGTTGTTCAGCCCAATGGCGATGAAGGGGTGGGTGTCGCCGACCAGGACGCGCTGCATCTCGAGCGCTTCCCGGTACAGCTGCTCGGCTTCCTTGTACTGGCCCATCTCGCCGAGCACCCAACCGAAATTGTTAAGCGCATCCGCGAGTCGCGGATGCGGCCCGTAGTACAGATTGCGCTGCATCGCGACGGCCTCGCGCATCAAGGACACCGCCTCTTCGAACTTGCCCTGGTCGAAAAGGTTGAGCGCCAGCCCCTCCGTACTCTGCGCGACCTCCGCGCTCTGCGCGATCTCCGGGCTCTGCGCGCCGGCCAGCGTGCGCCGCACTGCAAGCGCCTCTCGAAACAACGGTTCGGCCTCGGCGAACTCGCCCATCCGCTCGAGCAGGTCGGCGAGCTCATAGACGCTGCGTGCCGTTTCGGCGTGCTCGTCGCCGAGCATCTCCCGCCGCAGTGCCAGGGCTTCGCGATGCATCGACAGTGCGCGGCCGTACTCGGCCTTGAGCTTCAGAACCTCGCCGAGCCGGTCCAGGGACCGGGCAACCTCGAGATGGTTGTCGCCGAAGAGCGATTTGCGCTTCTCGAGCGCGCTTTCGAGCAGCGAAACCGCCTGGTTATAGAGGCCGAGGCTCGTATAGACCGTGCCCATCGTCTCCATGAGAGTCGCCTGGATCCGGGGTTGCGCCGCCAGCTCCTTCTGGATCCGCTCGGCACCGCGGTCCATGATCTCGCGGGCCGTGATCGTGTTGCCGCGCGCCTCGCTCGGGTCCGACACCTCGAACAGCCGCAGCATGAAGTTCGTAGTCTGGTTGGCGGTCTCGGCTTCGTCCTTGGCGAGCCGCTGCTGCTGGTTGGCGATGAAGGCGAATGCGACTGCGACCACGCCCAGAATCGCCACCGTCGCGACCACACCCGCCTTGAGCCTCTGCAGGCGCCGAGCGCGCGCCACTGACGCCTGGATGAACTGCGCCTCGTCCTGGTGCAGCTCGATGCCGTACTCGAGCAGCGTTTCCGCTTCGATCAACGGCTTGCCGGCAGGCAGCAGGAGGTCATGCGGCCGTTTCTCGGCATCCCAGCGCTGCGCGGCGACCGCGATGCGGGCTCGGATACGAAGGCTCTCGCGGTTCTGCGCGACCCAGTCCGTGATCCGGGGCCAATGCCAGAGCAGAGCCTCGTGCGCCACCGTCACCACGGCGCTGCCGTCATCGGCGAGCTCGGTCACGAACAGGCGGTTGTCGACGAAGGCGTCGACCAACAAGCGACTCTTGCCGCCCGACAGGTCGGACCAGGGCGCACGCTTGCGACCGATCGCCGCATGTGCGTCGTGCCCGATGCTCACCAGCTCGTTCAGCACCCTGGGCAGCTCGGCCTCGACGTCGTCCGGCAGCTGCTTGAACACGGTCTCTGCGCGCTTGGCGAGCGAGCCTTCGACTCCGCCCAGTTCGCGGTACGCGGCGAGCGTGAGCAGACCGTCCTCGGTGCGTCGCTGGTAGAGCTCCTCGAGCGTGAACTGCAGCAGCGGCAGGATTTCCCGATGCCCGGCCGCCGCATCGCGCAGCATGTCGTCGAGTCGTTCGATGCTGGCCGGATCCTCCTCGAAGCGCAGGCCGGCGGCGTTTGCCGGCAGGCGGATCATCTGGCCAATCTCGCTTGCGGTCGGCGGCATCAGGTCGTACTGCCCCGCGCCCTCCTTGAGCGCGTTGAGCTTCGGGTAATTGGCAAGCCGAGGATAGAAGTCGCTGCGCAGCGTGCAGATGACCCAGACGCGCCCGCTGCGCGCGAGGGCATCAATCACGTCGATGAACGTCTGCCGTTGCACGGAGGGAGTCTCTTCCTGCGTCTCTTCCGGCGTGTACGACTCTTCCTGCGTGTACATCTCCTCCATCTGGTCGATGACCAGCGCGAGCCGGGCGTTCGGCTTGCCGTCCTGCTGCTCTTCGCGCTGCAGGGCGTTGCGTATCAGCGTGGTTGCGGCCTGCGGCGATTCCCGCATTATCTGCGCGAGCTCCTCCGGCCCCTTGCCGTCGGCGTCGAGCGAAGGCAGCGCATGCTCGCGCAACAGCGCCTTGGCAAGTCCCGCGAACAGGTCGCCGCGCACGTCCGTCGGCCGGAACACCGCTTGCCGCCACAGCC
>JALYJX010000464.1 GCA_030775065.1 Gemmatimonadota bacterium
TGCCCAGACTGGTTCGTACGCGATGGCGACCGGGCGTTGCATCAGCTGCGTCATGCGCGAAAGTCCGGCGCGAAGCTGTCGTGTGACCGTCGCTTCCGCCTGGCCGGCTTCCCGCTGCTCGAGCGTTTCGCCAACGCATAGAATCGGCGTCAGTCCCCCGCGCTCGACCGCAGCGCATTTTCGCGCGCAGTCCTCGTCCGTCTCACCGAAGACGTGCCTGCGCTCGGAATGACCCACGAGCACAAGCCGCGCACCGGCGTCGCGCGCAATCGGAACTGACAGCTCGCCGGTGAACGCGCCCTGATCCTCCCAATGCACGTTCTGCACGCCGAGCAGAATGTCGTGCCTCTCGCCGAGCGAGGTGGCAACGGCATGAAACGAAAGAGCGGGTGGGAAAAAAATGATCGTTCTGTCGTTCTGGCGTGGATACAGCGAGAGAAACGACAGCATGAATTCCCGGGCGGTCGTTGGCCCGTTGTTCATCTTCCAGTTGGCGGCAAAGATCGGAGCGATCATGCAGCTTCCCGGTCGTCCAGCGCTTCGACGCCGGGCAGTTGCTTGCCCTCGAGGAACTCGAGCGACGCGCCGCCGCCCGTCGAGACGTGACTCATCCGACTCCCGAGGCCTGCGCGCGCGACGGCGGCGGCTGAGTCTCCGCCGCCGACTATCGTCGTTGCACCTCGATCGGTTGCGGCCGCCATTGCCTGCGCGATTGCCATTGTTCCCTTGTCGAACGGAGGCTTTTCGAAGACACCCATCGGGCCGTTCCAGATTACGGTCTTCGCCGAAGCGATAGCTCGGGAATACGATTCGGCGGATTTTGGACCAATGTCGTACATCGCCTCGCCGGGAGGGATTGCGTCCCTGAGAACAGCATGCGCGGCGGCGGAATCGTCGAGTGTGGGTGCCACGACGGCGTCGTGCGGAAGGATGAGTCTCGTCCCGCTCCGCTCGACGAGCGACCGTGCCATCTCGAGACGATCTTCCTCGACGAGCGACTTGCCGGTCTCGAGGCCTATCGCCCGAAAGAAGGTGCACGCCATCGCGCCGCCAATGAGGAGCGCATCCACTCTCGGCACCAGCTGTTCGATCACGTCGATCTTGCCGGAGATTTTTGCACCGCCCAGGATCGCGACGAACGGTCGCTTCGGATCGGCGAGAGCCTTGCCCAGGTATTCGAGCTCCCGCTCCATCAGGAGGCCGGCCACCGCCGGCCGAAGGCCTTCACACACGCCCACTGTCGACGCGTGGGCGCGGTGGGCCGCCCCGAACGCATCGTTCACAAAGAAGTCGCCCAGCTCGGCGAGCGCGCGCGCAAGGCGTGGGTCATTCGTCTCCTCGCCACCGAGGAATCGCGTATTCTCCAGAAGAAGAATCTCGGCGGGCCCAAGGTTGCGCGAAGCCTTCATGGCTTCGTCGGTGTCCGTCGTCTCGATGAATAACACCTTCACTTTCATCAACTCTTCGAGCCGATCCGCAACGGGCTGCAGCGAGTACTTCGGCGTTGGCTTCCCCTTCGGCCGCCCGAGATGCGAGAGAACGACCGGAAGCGAGCCGTGGTCGAGCAGGTAGCGGAGCGTTGGGATCGACGCCCGTATCCTTGTGTCGTCCGTGATCTCGCATTTGTCGTCGAGCGGAACGTTGAGGTCCGCGCGAACGAGTGCGCGCTTGCCGCGCAGCTGTTCTTCGCTCAGATCGCGGAGCGTCTTCTTCGCCACCCGGGTCGGGTTAAAGACGGGCGCCCATGAAACGCAGCATGTCGACGCAACGCGATGCGTATCCCCACTCGTTGTCGTACCAGCCGGAGACTTTTACGAGCGTACCGTCGACGACGATCGTGGTCTTCGAATCGAAGATGCACGACGCCGGATTGCCGATGTAGTCGATCGAGACGAGCTCTTCTTCGGTATACTCGAGATATCCGCTGAGATCGCCGGCGGCTGCGATCTTGAACGCCGCGTTTACGTCTGCGACGTTCGTCGCCTTCTCCACTTCGACCGTTAGATCGGTGAAGGAGACATCCGGCGTGGGCACGCGAATAGCGGCCCCGTCGATCTTACCCTTGAGCTCGGGAATGACGAGCGAGGTAGCCTTTGCCGCGCCGGTCGTTGTCGGAATCATCGAAAGAGCGGCAGCGCGTGCGCGCCGCAGATCCTTGTGCGGCAGGTCGAGGATCTGCTGATCGTTGGTGTAGCTGTGAACCGTCAGCATCGACCCGTGCACAAAACCGAAGTTATCGCGAATCACCTTTACCATCGGTACGAGGCAGTTCGTGGTGCACGACGCGTTCGAGACGATGTGATGCTTCGCCGGATCGTACCGGTCGCTGTTGACGCCCATCACGATCGTGATGTCCTCGCCCTTCGCCGGCGCGGAAATGACCACCTTTTTCGCACCGCCAGTAATGTGCTTCCCTGCATCCGCCGCGTTGGTGAAGCGCCCGGTGGACTCGAGAACGAGGTCGACTCCGAGCTCACGCCACGGCAGCTCGGCCGGATCCTTGTGCGTGAGGACGAGAATCTCGTCTCCATCCACCGAAAGGCACCCGCCATCGGTTCCGATATCCCCACGGTATGTTCCGTGGATCGAGTCGTACTTGAAGAGATGCGCGAGTGTTCGCGTGTCCGTGAGATCGTTGATCGCGACAAAATCGAGGTCGAGTACCTCCTGCTCCTTCGCGGCACGAAGCACCTGTCGCCCGATGCGCCCAAAACCGTTGATGCCGACACGAATGGCCATTTCTCGACTCGTTCCTATGGTGGCAGCCGGTCACCAGCAGCAGCGGCCCGGCCGAATGTCACGTAGCTGATGATTCGCGCGCCCGCATCGAAAAGGGCGGCGGCACACGCGCTCAGGGTTGCAC
>JALYJX010000465.1 GCA_030775065.1 Gemmatimonadota bacterium
GTGAATGAACAGCAAGCGGCATTCCGCAGCGCATACGGCAAGCTCGGGGTGCGGGTTGTGCGGTCCACAGGCGAATCGGCAGACCAAGACGCGTTACTCTTCGGACAGCACTTCGATGTTGCGTTTATGACGAGCGAAAAGTGCGCGGCCCTTGTCGCTGTGGCTGCAGGTATTCTGGATGCTGTGGGGGTCGTCGTAATGGATGAAGTTCAGCAGATCGCTGATGCTGAACGTGGTCACACCGTGGAGATCTTGCTTCTGCGGGCTCTTCGTAAGCAACGCCAGGGTACCCGGATTCAGGTAGTCTGCCTTTGCGCAAGCCTAGGACCATTGAATCGGTTTGATGAGTGGTTGAAGGCGCTCCCAATCGCTGCGGGGCCCAGACCGGTGCCGCTAAATGAAGGGGTAGTCGATCCGACCGGTAGGTACCAATATTCGCCAAATCGTGGTGAAACCACTGGCATTGCGACTAAGCCCGAATGGGTCCCTCCAATGGGTGGGCTACCCGACCGTTCAGCCGACTTTGAAGTACGAGCAAGATTAGCTGCAAAGATTGTTGCAGATCTGATGGCGGGGGGGAAGCGAGTACTGCTCTTTTGCGCGAGTAAGCCCAAAGCTGCGGCGCTCGCCCGGCGATTGGCTTCTGCGCTGGGTTTGGGGGCCTGTTCGGTCGCCGAGGCCCTATCAGCGTCCGCGACGGGACGAGAGCAATCCAGAGCCACCTCTCAACTCATTGCACTGCTCGGGCACGGTGTCGGCCTCCACACGTCGCATCTGGATGCAAACGAGCGTGAGGCTGTGGAAGCGGCATTCCGTTCTGGGGAGCTTAGGGTAGTTGTGGCGACACCTACCCTGGCGATGGGCGTTAATACGCCGGCCGACGTCGTCCTAGTCGTCGACGCAGTACACTGGTCCGCAACGCTGGGGCAGTGGGTGCCTATCGGCGTTACTGAGTATAGGAACATGGCAGGCCGCGCTGGTCGGTGGCAAATGGGATCTACGCAGGGCGATGCCATGATTCTTGTCGAAAGTGTGCACCATCTCGAAACGCAATGGGAGCGGTACATCGTCGCAGAAGGGGAACGCATTGAGTCACGGCTAGGCGGATTGGCGGATCAAGATCTTGTACTTGCCCTCCTCAGCATCGTCGTTGCCGGAAGTGTACGGGATATTGTCGCGTCCGCCGCCGAGAGCTTCTGGGGTTACCCCCTGCGGGAGAATGCTGATTGGCTAGCACAACAGCGGACACGCGTTGAGGGGGCTCTCGGGCCGCTCGTGGCTGAAGGTTTTGTGGTCGCAGATGGAGGGACGTATCGACTTACGGAAGCTGGGCGAGTCTGTGGGGTATTTGGGATGAAGGTGGCCTCGGCGCGCAAAGTGCTGTCGACCACGCGCACGCTCCTTGCCAACGGCGCAGAGGTCACCGGGGCGGACCTGCTCGCACTCGCTCAGCTCACAACTGAGCTGGACGCGGTCTACACACCGATGGCTTCCCAGGAGGCGTGGGACTGGCAGTCCCAGCCAGGACTGAGCACACGGCCTTTGCTGGGGGAGGCATTGAGCGGAGGTGCTGAAGCGCCTGAGATCGGGGCGAAACGCATCAAGCGACTCGATATCCTTACCCAATGGCTCGGTGGCCAACCGCTGCTGGCTATTGAGGGCAAGGTGTCAAACGATGCCGCCACGCCCGTCATCGGAGAGATTCGTTACATCGCAGGCCGTACTGCCGATATGTTGTTGCCCGTGACGGCGTTGATTGGTGCCTGTGATCCAGCGAGCGGAGCTAGGCTAATCCCGATCGCACGGGAACTGATTCCAAGGCTCGAATTGGGAGTCGGTGTGGCCGCAGGACGACTACACAAGGCAGGCGTAGGCCTCACCCGTCTCCAGGCGTTGTCACTCGAGAAGGCAGGGATTGCTGACATTGGATCCCTAAAGGAAGCGCTCACAGGGAGTGCGCCTCAGCTGGAGGCGGTCCTCGGCTCATCGAGCGTAGCTGCCATCCGCGCCATCCTCGATGGGAAGCGGGGAGGGGGTAGGAGTCGAAAGACACCGGAGGCACCTTCTCTCAATCTGTTCGATATTGCCTAGAAACGCCGGCGAGGTAGCAGACACAAGTGTCCCACGTCTGTCACGTTTGAGCCGCGTCGGCGTCCTGTTGTACACTATCTCAGGAAACCATCCCAATGGCGCGATTGCGGGGACCCGATGGGGAAGGGACCGCAGGTTCACAAAACCCCGGTGGGAGGCTGGGGGTGCCATTTGTGTTTGCGCCGAGCGTACTCGCTGACGTGGCCAGTGACGCGGCGGCGCGCGAAGCAGAGTGGAGGAGAGTCTTCCAGCATTTCGATCCAAGGCTTAGGAGCTACTTCCGGCTTCGGGTCCTTGACGAAGATCAGCTCGATGTTCTCCTGGGAGAAATCTGGCGGAGAGCAGTGCTTAAGATTGGCGGATTGCGCTCCTGCGGCGCAGCGTGGTCATGGCTGACTCGCATCGGGATCAACCTGCTCCGTGACTGGGGGCGTCGAGCTGCCTCGGAACGGAGGCGGACGCGTCGGGTTGCGGCCTTGGCCGATGCCGATCGCGAGGCATGGATTCTCGGCCGAGTGGTTGACGAGCCGACAGCTGCGGCAACAGCGATTACGCCCGACATGGTTGACCGTGCCATCGGGCGCCTCGATGTCAACGAGCAGCTGTTGTTTCGGTTGTGGGTGGTGGACGAGCTCTCTCACGAGGAACTGGCGGCGCATGCTGGTGTCGGAACGGCGGCGACGAGCCGACAGCGGATGAAGAGAATCCGCGACAAGTTGCTAGGGTGGCTTCGGGCGGATGGTGAGAAT
>JALYJX010000466.1 GCA_030775065.1 Gemmatimonadota bacterium
AGGTAATCCAGGTGGCCTGGCATCTGGAACGACCCAACGGCCTTGAAGCGATGCTCATCGGGCGCCGAGATAGGTCACCCGGCAGTTCCTGAGGCCAGGCCACCTGGATTACCTGACACCAGATACCTTGCCTTTATCAGTTGTAGTTCTTTGTGCTACCGGTTCGGCCGCCCCGGCGGGTTCTCGCCTTTGAACACGTCGCGGTTGATCTGCACGAACTGCTTCATGTTCGCCGGCACGTCCTCTTCCGGGAAGATCGCGGTCACCGGGCACTCGGGCTCGCACGCTCCGCAGTCGATGCACTCGTCGGGGTGGATGTAGAGCTGGTCCGGACCCTCGTAGATGCAATCCACGGGACAGACATCGACGCACGCTCTGTCCTTTGTATTGGCGCAGGCTTCGGTGATCACGTAGGGCATTTGGTCTCAGTGTCTTTCGGCGAGCGTGTAATGCGAAAAATAGACCGGGCAGTATGAATAGCAACCGCGCCCGCAAGCGGGTATTTGGTGGCTACATGAAGGTGACGAATCCCATCCAGATGGCGATGAGGACGACCATCAGCACGGCCATGGTGGTGAGCGCAACTCGGCGGCGCGTGCGGCGAACGGCCGCCCAGACCTCCTCGTCGATGTACATGACTCCGGGCTGGGGCTCGCGGATCACGGCGCGGCGCTGAAGCCTTCTCACGGGCCAGCTGTCCTCGAGCCCGAGATCAGCGAGCGACTTCGCGGAAGTAGGGTCGGTAGCACCGCCGCGACGAAAATCGTCCACGACCTCCCGCTCCCTTCGTCTGATCACCGCCGCAATCGCGGGGGGTGCTGTCATTGGCCTCCTCCTTCCGTCGATCCGTCGTTCAGTTCTTCAGCGCAGCGTCAAGCGCTCACCGTTTAGCGGGTAGCGTGAGATCCTCGGGTGCCGCCGGACTCACATGCGGTGATCCAGTCCCCGTCTCGAGATACGACTTCAGACTGGCAAGGTAGCGTGCCCAGTCGTAACTGCACTGCGCGAGAATGCCGTCGCTGAATTCCCACCCGCGGTGCGCAAACCGCAGGAGAGTTGCACCCTTCCGGGAAGACAGCGCAAAGATCAAGTCGGTGTTGCACCACTCGGGGTGTCCCGTGAGACAGTGCCAGCGAACGAAATTCGGCCTGTCGAGCGCAACGACCCGAATGTCGAACACTATCGAGCGCCCATTGAACCCGAACTCGGCGATGCTGCCCACCTTCGGCTCGGCTTTCGCGTCGGTCGTCCACCAGCTGGAAAGGCCACTCTGCTGAGTAATCGCGTCGAACGTCGCTGGAGGCGGCACATCGATGACGAGCTGATGAAGAATCTCGGGCATCCGATACCCTTCGAACGAATCACCCCATTATGCGGGACATTCTCGCCGCCGGCAACATTGCAGGTACGAGGCTGGAACGACAACTGATAAGTGCAAGGTATCAGGCGTCAGGTAATCCAGGTGGCCGGGTCTCAGGGACTGCCGGATGACCTATCCGCGTGCCGTCGGCCCGTCGTAGCGGGATGAAGAACCGGATAGGTCATTGGGTTTTTGCTGACGCCAGGTCACCTGGACTACCTGCCGCCTGATACCTTGCACTTATCAGTTGCTTTTCGGGTGCGGCGTTACCGCTTCCAGGCCGGGAGATCTCCCTTCTTGAGATCGGGATTCTCCCGATAGAACGTCGCAGTGTGACCGATCACCTGGACGACTTCCGATTTCGTCGCCAGTGCGAGCGCCGCGGCTGCCTCCCTGGCTTTCACATCGGCGTTTTTTCCGAGCTTCACTTTCACGAGCTCGTGCGTGCGCAGGGTGTCGTCAAGCGACGTGATCAACGTTGCCGAGAGTCCTTCCTTCCCGACGTGCACGAGCGGCTTGAGGTAATGCGCTTCGCTTCTCAGCTCAGCGCGCTCGCGCCCTTTCATAGCAGGGCCTTGCCTCTCTTCTTCATGAACGGTCTTACGTCAACCGGCGTGCCGTTCGACCAGTCGCGGAACCCGAGGTCGAGCCGCATCGCCTGAAAATGCAGGTGCGGCGTGTTGGGCGGAGCATTGCCGGTTGTCCCGACGTATCCGATGACGTACCCCTGTTCGACTTCGAGTCCCTCCGTAATTGTTCTGGAGTAATACGCCATGTGGGCGTAGTAGTAGACGTAGCGCTGTTCCCGATCGATGAGGTAAGCGGTGAATCCGCCGAGGGAGTTTTGTCGGAGGCGAACCACTCTGCCGGCGACCGAGGCGACGACTGCCGTCTCGCGCGGAGCGAGGATGTCCGTAGCGAGATGAAGGCGCCCTTCTCCGCGCATCTGATGAAACGAATTTGGTACGTGCTCCGGCGCGACGCCGTCTACGGGAACCATCAACGGGTGGTCACGAAAGTAGGCGATGTCTTCTTCCGTGATCGTCGGCGAAACAGGAGTTGGGGGCGGCGCGACCGGCGCGCGTGCGCATCCCGTCGCGAGTGCGCTCGAAGCGAGCAACGCGGCGGCTGCAAAGCCCCTCGACTTGCGCGAGCTGAAGGGAATACAGGTGGTCACCGTATCAAGTCCATATTATTGCCTGGCCGTACGCCTCGAAGCGTCTGTCGTTTGTGACGAGCACGAGCCTCTCGACCTTTGCCTGCGCGAGCAGCACGCGATCGAAGGGGTCGGCGTGGTGACGCGGAAGAAATTCTACTGCGTCGGCATGCTGGAACGAAACCGGCAGCTCGATGAAGCCGCTCTGGTCCACGCCTTCGGCGAAGGACTGTGGGAGCCTAACGCGTCCGAGTGATGATTTGACTGCGATTTCCCACGCTGACGCGGCGCTGACAAAGACGAGTGA
>JALYJX010000467.1 GCA_030775065.1 Gemmatimonadota bacterium
GTTGGCCGTACCGTGCGCTAGTGTTCGAGTCGAGAGCTTACACCAACTTTTCGTAGCGAATGATGAAACCCATTGCTCTGGCAGTCTCTCTTGTAACGTTTGCCGGTGCCTGCATGATACCGTCGCCGCAGACCGCTCCGGCTCCTGCAAGAGGAGCGCGCGTAGTTGGCGTCATCGTTGGCGACAGCGCGAGGCCAAACCCCAACGATCCCCGGCCGTACCCGCGCGTCATCAGCAGGGACGCAAAGACACGCGTCGGGATGTTCAAGACCCACATCGTCGGCGACCGGCTCTACTTCGAGATCCCGAGAAAGGAATTGAACCGCGACATGCTGATGGTCGGGCGGTTCGAGAGGGCTGCGGTGACACCGGGAGATTTCGATGGATACGGCGGGGACCAGTTCACCGAGCGCGTTCTCAGATGGGAGCGATCGGGAAATCGCATAATTCTGCGGAGCCCGTCGTTCGCAATCACCGCCGACTCGACCCTTCCGGTGGCCGCGGCGGTGATGGCTTCGAACAATCCGGCGGTTGTCGCAATCTTCCCCGTCGAGACTTACGGGCCCGACAGCGCGGCGGTGATCGACGTGACGCGCCTGTACACGACGAACGTTCCCGAGTTTGCGTCTTCGCGCGGATTCATAGACGAGCGCAGATCGTTCATCGAGAAGGCGGTTGCCTTCCCGGAGAACGTCGAGGTCGAAGCGACCCAGACAGCTACTCCTCCACCGAGCGTTGGGCCGGCCCCTCAGACCACGCCAAGAGGGCCGGTTCCGGCGCAGAGCGTAGTCGCGCACTGGAGCATGGTGCGCCTGCCGGACCGTCCGATGATGCCGCGCTATTACGACGACCGCGTCGGATATTTCTCGGCGCAGCAGATCGACTTCGGCTCGGAGCAGCACCGCTCGGTTCAGAGGCGGTACATCACGCGCTACCGGCTGGAGAAGAAGGATCCGACGGCTGCCCTGTCGGAGCCCGTCAAGCCTATCGTCTATTACATCGACCCGGCCACGCCAAAGAAATGGATTCCATACGTGAAAGCGGGAATCGAGGAATGGCAACCGGCGTTCGAGGCAGCGGGGTTCAGGAACGGCATCATCGCGAAGGACGCGCCTACGCCGGCAGAAGATCCGGACTGGTCACCGGAAGACGTAAGGCACACAGTCGTGCGCTGGCTGCCCTCGACAGTCGAGAACTCCGTCGGCCCACACGTGCACGATCCACGGACTGGTGAGATTCTCAACGGGTCGGTGAGGATGTTCCACAACATCCTGAATCTGCAGCGCTCGTGGTACTTCACGCAGGTGGCGCCGCTCGATCCCCGCGCGCAGCGGCTGCCGTTTCCCGATTCATTGATGGGGAGGCTGCTCCAGTTCGTCGTTGCGCACGAAGTCGGGCACACGCTCGGATTTCAGCACAACATGAAGGCGAGCTCCGAGTATCCGGCGGACAGCGTGAGAAGCGCAACATGGGTCGCGAAGATGGGACATTCGCCGTCCATCATGGACTACGCCCGATTCAACTACGTCGCACAGCCCGAGGACAGGATTGCGGTGAGCGATCTCATACCCAGGGTCGGTACGTACGACCGCTTCGCCGTGATGTGGGGATACAAGCCGATTCCCGGCGTGCGTACACCGGAAGCGGAGCGCCCGACGCTCGACTCGTGGGCCCGTCAGCAGGACACGATACCGTGGCTTCGGTTCTCGACTTCCGGAAGCAAAGGCGCCGACGCCGGTGAAGCGACCGAAGCAGTCGGCGACGCCGATGCCGTGAGGTCGACCGCGCTGGGACTCAGGAACATCAAGCGTATCATGCCGATGCTCATTCCGGCGACGATAAAACCCGCAGAGAGCAACGAGGACCTGACCGAGCTGTACACTCGGCTCATCTCACAGTGGCAGCGCGAGATGGGGCATGTCGTGAACGTCGTCGGCGGGTCGTGGTCGCAGGAGAAATACGGGAGTCAGTCGGGCCCGCGCTTCACACCGTTCCCCAGGCAGCGTCAGCGCGAAGCGTTGCGGTTCCTCAACGAGAACGTGTTTCGCACGCCGGAGTTCTTCCTCGATCCCCTCGTCCTCAGAAGGATGGAGCCCGAGGGCGCGCTGGCGCGGATTCGAACCGCGCAAAATGCCGTGCTGACAGCTTTGCTCAGCAACACCAGAATGACGCGGCTCATCGAGTACAACGCGCTCGCCCCCGACAGGAGTGATACATACTCGCTCCGCGAAATGGCCGGTGATCTGCGAGATGGAATCTGGTCAGAGCTCTCCTCGCCGAGGGTTCGGATCGACGCTTTCCGTCGGAACCTCCAGTACGCGTATCTCGAGCAGCTGGGCGCTAAGATCAACGGGCCGTTCCAGAGTGCGCCGCCTGGCGCGTCGCCACAGCAGGCTGCTGCCTTTACCCCTCCGCCGGATGAGGCACGCGGCCTGTTGCGAAGCGAGCTCATTTCGCTCGACGCTCAGCTGAGGGATGCCATTCCGAAAGCCGGGGATCCGGACACGAGGATCCACATGGTGAACGCACGTCACCGCATCGATGTAATCCTCAATCCGAACAAATAACTTTTCACGCTGAGAGCACCGTGCAGCTAGAGGATATCCCTACTCCCTGCCTGGTGCTCGACCGCGGCATACTCGAGCGAAATCTTCGCCGCATGAGCTCGGCGATGCAGCGCCTTGGTGTCTCGCTGCGGCCACACCTGAAGACAGCGAAATCGGCGGACGTCGCGCGTATGGCGGTCGCAGGCGAAGCGGGCGGCATCACTGTCTCTACGCTTGTCGAGGCGGAGTATTTCGCAG
>JALYJX010000468.1 GCA_030775065.1 Gemmatimonadota bacterium
CAATGAGGGGACGGTGGATGCCGGGGAGGCCGCCCTCCTCCTCCAAATCGGTCGCACCCATCTTTACCGGCTGCGCACCCGCTTCCTCAGCGAACGCTCCCACTTCGCCGCCAGGCTCTCCGGCGGCGACCATTGGCCCGACTGGCCTCCGGAGGCCATCGCCTTCCTCAAGGAGTTCCTCCCCCTCCAAAAACCGCCCAACTTCCAACTCGTGGCCGACGAACTGGAAACCCGCCTGGGTTTCAAACGCCATCGCGAATCGGTGGCCGCCTTCGCCAGAACCCATTTTCCGAATCTCCTCTGCCAGCCCGAACCTCGTCCCAAACCCCGGCGTCGCTGGGAACGCTCCCGCATCGATGAACTCTGGCAGCACGATTCCTCCATCCACCCGTGGTGGCCCGCCGATGAAAAACAAACCCTGCTGCTGACCGTCGATGATCATTCCCGCAAACTCCTGGGCGCGGTCTTTGTCCCCACCGACACCACCTGGAATCATTTCGAGCACTTTCGCCGCCTCTTTCTCCAGCACCACCTGCCGATGGTGGTATACACCGATGGTCTCAGCCTCTTTGGCCATGATTCCATGGCCGATGACCGGGATCCGTGTTCCGAGTTTCAACGCGCCTTCGCCGCTCTGGGCGTGACCCATCTGGTCGCCCCGAGCCCGCAAGCCAAAGGCAAGATCGAACGCCGTTTCGGCACCCTGCAAAAACGCCTGGTGGCCCTCCTGGCCTATGAAAATGTCAGCAGCTATGCCGCCGCGCAGATCGTGCTCGACCGGGAGGTCCAACGCCAGAACGCCACCGTTTGCCGCTCCACCGGCCTCAGCCCCAATGCGGCCTGGGAGAAGGCACTGGCAGACAAGCGCGCCGCCACGCGTCCCTGTCCGCCGGCCACCCTGCTGGACCTCCATCTGGCTCTCCATTTGAAACGCCGGGTCAACGCCGATCATCAGATCGACTTTCTGGGTCAAAGCTGGCCCATCGCTCCCACCAAACGATCTTCCATCACCCTGATTCATCATCCGCTCCGACAGTTCTGGGCGGTCACCCAACCCCCCAGTCCGCCCCTCAACCACTGGCCCGAAATCCTCGGAAAATACTCGCTCTAAAATCTGTCCCCTTTTGAACTCGCGCAGAAATCCCCTTTTGAACTCCCGCCGACACCATTTTGTTTTTAAGCTGGAAAGCCGACAGTCCGACATTAGTCTGGAACTTTGAGCTATGTCTTTGAGCTTCCCCCAAAAATTCGGACCACTGGTTAAGTAAGACTTTTTGGTGTCTGCTGGCCCGCCCTTCGCGAAGCGAATGAGCGGGAAAAAACCAACGAACAGACATCAAGATGAAAGCAAAACGGAAACGACACAGTGGAGCATTCAAAGCGAAGGTCGGACTGGAAGCATTGATTGGGAACAAGACCGTGGCCGAGATCGCCCGGGAGTATCAGGTGCATCCGACGCAGGTCAGCCAGTGGAAGAGCCAGGTGCAGGAACGGTTGCCCGAGGTGTTCGAGAGCGGCCCGAGTGCCCAAGCCGTGGAGGCGGAGCGGCAGGTGGAACGGTTGGAGCAAAAGGTCGGGCAACTGACGATGGAATTGGACTGGCTTAAAAAAAAGTCCAAACAACTGGGCCTGTAGCCGAGCGGATGGAATTGGTCGATTCCATCGTGGGAGCGCCCAGCGTGCGTGCCCAGTGCCGGTTGCTCAACGTCAGTCGCAGCGGCTACTACTATGAAGCCTGCCCGGAGAGTCCGGAGAACCTCCGGCTGATGCGGCGGATCGATGAGCTGCATCTGCGCCATCCGGTCTACGGAAGTCCCCGGTTGACGGCGCAGCTGCGACGGGAAGGCTGGGAAGTCAACGCCAAGCGGGTGGTGCGGCTGATGGGAGTGATGGGCATTGAGGCCATCTATCCCAAGAGAAGCACCAGCGTCCCCGAGCCGGGACACGAGATCTACCCCTATTTACTGCGTGGAAAGGCGGTCAGTGGCCCCGACCAGGTTTGGAGTGCCGACATCACCTACATCCCGATGCGGTTGGGCTTCATGTATCTGGTGGCGGTGATGGATTGGTGGAGTCGTTACGTCCTGGCGTGGCGTTTGAGCAACACCATGGAGGCGGCCTTCTGTGTGGCGGCCTGGGAGGCGGCACTGGCCAAGGCCCAGCGCCTGGGGCGAGGAGCTCCGGCGGTCGCCAATACCGATCAGGGATCCCAGTTCACGTCGGCGGAGTCCATCGAGGCGGTGGAGGCCGCCGAGGTGCGAGTGAGCATGGATGGCCGAGGCCGTTGCCTGGACAACGTGTTCATCGAGCGGCTGTGGCGCAGCTTGAAGTACGAAGACATCTATCTGCGGGACTACGAGGACGGCTCGACTCTGATCCGCGGAGTCGGAAGATGGTTTGGGCATTACAACGATTGCCGCCTTCATCAAGCCCTGGGCTACTCGACGCCCGGGGAACTCTATCGCAGCCCGGAGAGCTACGGCGCCAAACCCGCGGCCTGGGTTGCGAGCTTGAACCCCGACCGCTTTCGGTGGTAGGAACGATGACCCCAAGAAACGGGAGGGGGAAGGTGACGGCTCGGTGCGGTCATTTTCTCCTTTCCAAATTGGATTAACAGCGCAGAGACCGGTGAAAAAACAAACCGTAGCAGGCCCAGAAAGTCTTACTTATTTTCTGCGCCCGTGGTTTGAAATTGGGGGGAAGCTCACACACCCATCTCAGTTCTCCCAGCGCCCGAATATCCTGCAACTTGTCGCTGGCAAACAGGTCTTGTTTGTTTGCCTTACCCATCCCCACGC
>JALYJX010000469.1 GCA_030775065.1 Gemmatimonadota bacterium
TCGACCACTCCTGCGCTCGCGGCGCCGCGACAGCCACACTCCAAGCCCTAGCACGAGAAGCAGCCAGGGATCGATGATGAAAAGTGAATCACCATAGAACCAACGGCCGTTGAACGGCATCAGCCAGCGCATGCCGTACGAGTTCATCCAGTCGAGCGTCGGATGCGTCAGAACGGCGAGCGCGGACAGGAGCAGAAGCTCTCGCGGTAGGACCGGAGCACGCTCTGCGCCTCGCGACCGACGAGTGTACCTGTCCCAGGCGATCATGATTCCAGTCAGCACGAACGGGAGCACCACCAGCGCAAGCACGCCGTGCGTCCAGCCGCGCCGAAACTCTGTTGCGCGACCGAACGGGAGCGACAAAATGTCGATGTCCGGAAAATTCGCGCCGATCATGAGGGTCGCCGCGCCCAGCCCCGTTCGACGCTTGAGACCCGTCTGGGCGAGAGCCGCCCCGACGAGCGTGTGGCAGATGTTGTCCAACTTCCGTCGCGCTCTTACTTCGGCAGAAATCGCTTCGGAAACTTCGCCACGACGGAGTACAGGGGATCGACGATGTTCGCGACGGTGCTCTCACCCACCTGCCCGACGAGCGTGTACGCATCCCACTTGCCGAACCCGTATTGCTCGACCATCCACTCTATGAGCTCGACATGCGCGAGACGAAACGCGTCGATGAGCGGTCGCGCAGACCCGACGACCATGATGTAGTTCTCATCCTCGAGCCGCGGCCAGTCGATTGTCTTTCCCTTGATGAGGCTCACCTCGAGGGTGACATCCATCGACGTTTCGAGACCCGTGCCCGCGACCTCGCCGTGGCCCTGTCGCGCGTGACCGTCGCCGAAGTAGAGATACGCGCCGTCGTGAAAGATCGGGAGATAGACGGTGGTTCCCTCCCGCACTTCGGGCGCGTCCATGTTCCCGCCGAAATCGCCGGGCCAGAGACCGTCGAACGCTTCCTGCCCCGCAGGCGCGACTGCGATTCTGCCGAGCATCGGGCGAAGATCGATCTCGATTTGTTTCATCCGGCTGTCCGGAAGCGTTGTCGTTGCTGTGTTTCGCTGCCGGTCGATTCGCCATACGTATCGCCGCGGCGGAATCGGATCGTTGAGAAATCTCACTCGGCTCTCGGTTGAAAGGCCGCCAAAATCCGAGTACAGCTGCGAGGCTGCGAGATCGTGATTCGGGCGCAGGCGCCGAATCTTCACGACGAGGATGTCCTTCGTCGTCGCGCCTTCGATGTAGATCGGGCCGACCTCGCCCGGAAATGCGCCGCCCTTCTCGGTGTAGTACGGCCCGAAGTTCGTGTTGGATATGAGGACCGTGTTCGGCTTGATGCGGAGCACAGGCTCGCGTACGGCGAACGTCGGCTGTGCAACTGTGGGCTTGAATCTCACAGTGTCCTGCGCTGGCAGAGAAGTGCCGTGCAGTAGAGCTATGGCAGCTGTTGTGACTGTAAAATGCGCGCGCATTGCGACCCTCCGTTTGTCTGGCGGCTGACGTCCACCCGTAGAGCGGGCAGTTCAACAGGCGAGAGAAATGAAGGGTCGCGGGACGGGAAAGCAACCGGGCGACGACTCTGCTATCGCCCGGCTACTCGTCTCATCGTGTTCGCGTCTTAGGCTGCCCGCATACTCCCGTTGAGATTTTCAGCAGCTCGGTGCGCATCATCGAGCCGAAGAAGGCGTCGAGCGTCAGATTCACCGCGTCCTCCACCGCATTCTTTGCCAGCTTGTCGAGGTCGTTCTGCACTCCGAGGATATTGAGATCGCCAATCGTCACCCGGACGTCGTCAGTATCCTGATTCCAGCTAATTGTGCAGGCACCGTTGGCCTGGTTGAAGCTGATCATCGGGCGGGCAGTGTACGTGACTCTCAGATCGCTCAATCGAAGCCCGACACCGATACCAAATTCCTGGCACGCCAGCACTTGAGCCCTCGCGGAGAGGCCGTCGGCGTTGAGCCTGGCGATATTTTGTGTCACCGTCAAACCCTGATTGGTCAGCGTGAACTGCGGCACGTCCACTTTGAACCTGAACCCGCTGTTCACCTTGAAGCGGTAGCAGCCGGTCCGGTACTGGTTTCCGAGCGGATCGGTCGCATACGTGTCGTCCTTATACTCTTTGTCCAGAAACGTGAAAGTAATGTCCAGCAACGCGGCCTTCCGCGCTGCCTCCGCCATCATCGCCTGGCCCTGTGCATACGACGCGAGTGGCTGCGCTGCCACCATCTGGGTACTTGCGCCTGATATCTGTGCCCCAAGGATTGCCGGAACAAGCGTGAACAGAGCGAAAAGTGAGGCTCGTTTGAAAGACATCGTGACTTCTCCCTGATGTTGAGTGTTTGTTTAGCCCGCGCTGCTGTGTGTCTGACCTTATCCGCCCGCCGGCGGCAGCTGCTTCTGCATTGACACGGCGGTCGTCTGCTTGAATGCACTCAGCGCGGCACTGACCGCGGCAAGTGCAGACTGCGCCCCCTCCCTGTCCTGTGCCTTTGCAAACCCGCTCAGCCCGCCCTTCACCGAGCGATACTGGCCGGGAAGCTCAGCCCCCATGCGAACTGTTGCCATCAGGAGGTTCAGGTTCTTGTACTTGCCGATGAACTCGGGAAGGGTTTTCGACATGGCGCCGAGGATCACTTCCAGCCGGCTGAACGATTTCTTGCAGCAGTTCGCGGTGAACGCGGAGGGCGGAGCCAGCGGCGCGCCCAGCGCGTCGCCGGGTGCATTGCCACCGCCAGCAGAGGAGGCAGCAGCATCGCCGCTGGCCGCACTGGCCGCGGCAGCCCCCGGACT
>JALYJX010000470.1 GCA_030775065.1 Gemmatimonadota bacterium
GCTCCGACGCAATCGCCGGCGTAGTCAATATCCTGCTCAAATCAGGCGAGGCCGAACACGTGAGGACGTCTTATGGACAAGTGTTAACGGCGGAACGCGGCCGGCAGTTCCGCGACGGAAAAATTGTGGACGTGAACGCCACCTACGGTGCACAATTCATTCGTGGCGGACACGTGACACTGACTGCCGAGGTCCGCGATCGCGATGGGACCAATCGCGCGTACCCGGATGAACGACAGCAGTACTTCACGGGCGATCCCCGCAATGCTGGTCCCGCTGTGATCTCGAGCCATGAAGGCGATGGAAAGGCACGGGACGTCGGCATGTTCGTCAACGCAATGCTTCCCTTGTCAACCGAGACCGAGCTGTACGCTTTCGGAGGCGGAATGCATCGCGACGGCCGAGCTGCGGGCCCAACTTTTCGCCGGCCAAACGAAGTGCGCACGGTGCGCGCGATTCACCCCGAAGGGTTCCTGTCGGAGACTGAAAGCAGAATTCTCAATTTCTCGGGCGTTGCGGGCGCGCGCGGCAGGGTGCGCGGATGGCGCTGGGAGCTGAGCTCCGCCTTCGGCGGCAACTCGGTACGCTACCACGTTCACAACAGCAACAACGTCACACTTGGCACCGCGAGTCCAACCGACTTTTACGTCGGGACTCTCCGCTCCCGGCAGTGGACCAGCAACCTCGATATTTCGCGGCAAGTGAACCTCCGCGCGGGCACACCTATCAACTTTGGAGCAGGCGCCGAGTTTCGCCTCGACACGTATGGCATCGAAGCTGGCGAGCCGGACTCCTACCGTGATGGAGGTTTGTTGATACTCGACGGGGACTCGGTAGGCAAACCGGGCCCGGTTGGATCACAAGGGATGCTCGGGTTCCGTCCACTCGACGAAGTCGACGCTACTCGGAACAACGTCGCGGCATACGTCGATATCGATGGTCGCATCATGCGTCGGCTGCTGTTGAACGTGGCTGGACGGACCGAACGTTACAGCGATCACGGCTCAAATCTCGACGGAAAGGTCGCAGCACGGCTCGAGCTGCTGACGGGCGTCGCCCTCCGGGCCGCCGCAGCCACAGGGTTCCGCGCTCCTTCTCTCAACCAATCGTACTATTCGGCAACCAGGGGAATCCTGCGGCTCGTGAGTGGCGTGAATACCTCGTTCATAATCCGCACGCTGCCGGTGGGCTCGCAGGAAGCACAGATCCTCGGCGCGACCCCACTGCGTCCGGAGACTTCACGGAATTTCAGCGGCGGCATTGTCATTGATTTTCCGCGCCTTCCAACCGTTACAGCGGATTATTACGCGATCGACGTAGATGACAGAATCGTTCCGTCCGGTGAGTTCGTACATCCTTCAGTCGCCAGGCTTTTCGAGGAGCACGGATTGGGAGGCATCGCCGGTGGCCGATACTTCACAAATGCGATCGACACGAAGACGCGCGGTGTCGATATCGTCATGAATTATGGAATGCTCGTCGGGGGTTCCGGTCTTCTCAGATTGATGGGCGGATACAACAAGACGAAGACCCGCGTCACGCGTGTGGCGGCGGCACCGCCGCAACTCGCCGCGTTCCAGTCGGTTCTTTTCAATCGAGCCGAACGGGGGAAAATGGAGGTGGGCCAGCCGCGACAAACCATCACGCTCACCGCCAATTACTCGATGAATCGAATCGGGCTCAACGTGCACAACCAGCGATTCGGCCAGGCTTCCTTGCCCGACCTGAGCGATCCACTAAAGGACCAGACTGTGCGGGCGAAGTGGATCACGGACGCCGGGGTCTCGTATCAGCTCCGCCCTCGCCTGACAGTGGCCGCCAGCGCAAGCAATTTGTTCGACGTTTATCCGGATGAATGGTGGGACTTCAAAGACGGCGTCGACGCGCAGGGAATGTCGATGTTCGGAATATTTCGGTACCCGGGTGGCATCTCGCCATTCGGCATGAACGGTAGGACAGCCTACGTGCATCTGTCGTACAGGTAGCGCCCTTTTCTCACACGTCGGGCGCAATTGCAACGGAAGCGAACACGAAGCGCACGAAGTAGCATCTCGCCCGCGCACCGCTTCGATCGCCGTCACCTTTTCAAAGGGTTAACTCACCTTGGCGATCGAGTGCGTAGTCGCACGAGCTGTTCCCCCTAGAAGTTGCAGTTCTTCGTGTGCTTCGTGTGCTTCGTGGTCGCTTCCTTTTTAGTGGCGCCTTCCGCTCGGGTGGTCGCTTCCTTTGCGATGGCGCCTTCCGCGATTGTGCTAGATTTAGAGTAGCCTGCCGACGAACGATCCTCAGGTCGGCAGTGGCTCCGCGAACAACCGGCACGCGCACGGCGCGGCCTGTTCCAGAGAAAGACAAATGACAAACCCGAACTCTTTCGGCAGCCGCACGACACTCGAAGTCGGCGGACGGCAGTACACGTACTACCGGCTTGACTCCCTCGATTCACTCTCCGGCGGCAACGCCGCCCGCCTCCCGTTCAGCCTCAAAATCCTCCTCGAGAATCTCCTGCGCAACGAGGACGGGAAGTTCGTGAAGGCGGCTGACATCGAGGCGCTCGCCAAATGGAACGTGAGAGGCAAAATAGAAAAGGAGATCGCATTTCGAACCGCCCGAGTTCTCCTTCAGGATTTCACCGGCGTTCCGGCAGTGGTCGACCTCGCCGCAATGCGCGATGCGCTCGCGAAGCTCGGCGGTGATCCGACGAAGATCAATCCGCTTCAGCCCGTCGATCTCGTCATCGACCACTCGGTGCAGGTTGACGAATACGGCACCGAAGCGGCCTATCTCATCAATAC
>JALYJX010000471.1 GCA_030775065.1 Gemmatimonadota bacterium
GCGTTGCGCCGCCTCGATGACTTCGAGCACGGCGACCGCATCAGCAGGATCCACCGGTGGCGGAGCAGTGCCTCGGAGCGCAGCGACAACTCCTTCGTAAAAACGCTGGTAGCCTCCGACTTCGGTCGGTACAGGGCGCGCGTCATCACCAGTACCCAGAACGCCCCAGGCGTCGCGCGGATCTTCGCCAAATCCAGTCGAATCAACGCGAGGATTGCTCCGAAGGGCAGCTTCCTGAACATCCAGGCCGTGTTTGACGTACGCCGCCTGATTCCCGAGGAGACGGAAACGCGGACCGGGTTGAGCAGCCACCGCACTCATGAAAAGGTGTGAGCGGACACCCGAGGCGTGCGTAACCGCGACGAACGCATCGTCGTCTACTTGAGCCGATGGTCGGCGGCGGTTCAGCTCTGCGTAAACGTGACTCGCTGGGCCGAAGAGAACCAATGCCTGATCGATGAGATGACTCCCGAGATCGTACAGCAGCCCGCCCGCTTCTTCCGGAGCGCCCTCCTCGCGCCATCCACCTTTTGGAACCGGGCGCCATCGCTCAAAGCGTGACTCGAAACGGAGAGGCTCACCGAGAGCTCCCTCGCTCAACAGGCGCTGCACGGTGAGAAAATCGCCGTCCCATCGGCGATTCTGAAATACCGTGAGCATGCGCCCTCGCTGGCGCGCTTCGTCCATCAGACGTCGACCCTCTGCCGCCGTCGGCGCCAGCGGCTTGTCGACGACGACGTGCAACCCCGCGGCGAGCGCGGTCAAAGTCAGGGCGACGTGAGTTCGATTTGGCGAGGCGACGACAACCAGATCGAGCGCGTGGGCGTGAGCCCACATCTGTGCGGGATTGTCGAAGATCGTTGCGCCCGGATGAGCGCGTCGCGCGTCGTCCTGCCGCTCCGGGTTGCTCGTTACGATCGCCGCGAGATTCAGCCCCGAGGTCGCCTCGATCAGCGGTGAGTGAAACACCGATCCGGCGAGACCATAGCCGATCAGTCCAACGCTAAACGAGCCGGCCGAGCCCGGCTTTTCGGGAAGCGTCAGTACCGTTCCGTTTGGGGCTGAAACGTCCGCCAGCTGTGCCAGAACTCCTGGCTGACGTTCAGCGGTTTCAGCGCGCCCGACTCCCCGCGCCCGCTCAACGTGTAAGCCTTTCCGTCCGAGATCAGTGAATCACCGCGCAGCGAGAATCTGGTCCCGGCATCGGGTCGCTCGAACGCGAAGAAACTGGTTGTATCCGAGGCCAGCACGAGAACCACCGCTTGCCCACCAACCTCGTCGTTCACCACGCGCTCGTGGCGCAATCGGTTCCAGTCGTACGCTTTGCTCCGGCCGTTCACGGTAAGTCCAAGCACCCACGACTTGTCCCGCCATGACAACGTATCCGTACCAGTGAGCGTCTTGCGGCTCGTACCGGTCTCGAACGCGTAGTCTTTCGCATACTTCTCGGTCGCGGTGGGATCACCCTGCATGATGAGACTTTGCGGATACAGCCGAAGCCACTGGGCCAAGGTGACCTGCCGGCTCGGAACCTCGAGCAGCTTCGTCCCCTTGAGTGCGCCCGTTATCGCTTCCCCGTTCGCCTGTCTCCACCAGCTGCCCGTGGCCTCATCCTCGAACATCGCATTGAAATGGTCCATCCCCACCAGGCGGAACGTCTCGACACGGCCATTCACCATCGGCGTGAACACGCGACCGGTGCGACAAACCGTGCAGTAGCTCACCAGCACTTCCTGGCCTCCGACCTTGTCGCGCACCTGATGGTGGTATCCGATGAACTGCAGGGGATAAGCGCGCGCGTCGCCGTTGAGCTCGATTCCGACGACGAGCCGGTCCTGCGCAACCTTGTTGCGCGCCGGCGGCTCCATTGCAAGTGTCTTTGGCTGAAGGAACATGCGATCAGCCGACATGCGGAAGTTCACCATGTAGGTCACGGCACCAGCCACAACCAGCGACGCAGGCACGAGCCACTTCCGGCGACCGAGAGTCCTCCACGACTGCCATGCCCCCGCTGCGACGAATGCCCAAAGCAATCCGCGCAACCGCCACCGCCAACCGTAAAGGAGATAGGCAGCGTCGATGCTCCGCATTCGCTGGCTTCCCGGCAGCGGCATTATGAAGTACACGACCGCGATCTCGAGCAGGATTAGCCCAACCACCCCTGCAATGAAGAGCTTTCTCATCTGATTACCGGCATCTCGTTTCTGCTTATCTGAAGATGATCCAGATCACGCCGATCGTAGCGGCGAGAAGCAGCGACAGCCCGATCGTCAACCGACGCTCGGCCGGAGTGTCCGCGGTATCGACCTCCTTTGTCGCTGTTTGGAGCGTGAGGTCAGCAACGCGCTCTGCCGCGGGCGGCGGAGTGAGGAAGCTGACTACTATCAGGATCGCGCTGCAGAGTGCGAACAGCAGTGCGGCGAAGTGAAGAAAGTTGATCGAAGCAAGCCACAACCAGAATGAATCGGGTGGCAGGCTCGCCTTCTGCAATTCGAGAACAAGACGCGCGAAGCCAATCACGAAGCCCGTCCACAAAGCCGCGAGCGCGCCGCGCCCGTTCAGCCGCGGGCTCATGATACCCAGGAGAAAGCAGGCCGCTATCGGCGGTGCAATGTAGGCCTGGACGCTTTGAAGGTAGATGTAGAGCTGAGGCGAGATGTATTTCATGAACGGGATCCACGCCAGGCCGAGAACAACCAGGACCACCGTAGCCACACGGCCGACGGCGACCAATCGCGCTTCGCTCGCGTCCGGTCTCCACTTGCGGTACACGTCCCAGGTC
>JALYJX010000472.1 GCA_030775065.1 Gemmatimonadota bacterium
CCTTTGCGTAGCGAAGATTGGTGGTGTTGCGAATCACGCGAGTCTCAGGAAACAGCTCGTTCACCATCTCGACGCTGCCGTCAGTCGAGCAATCGTCCACGACAATCACCTCGAAACTGATTTCTTTCGTTGTGTCGTAAATCGATCTCAGGCAATCACGAAGAAGGTCCTTCGTGTTGTAGCTCGCGATGATGACGGATAGATCGACCGCACCCATTGACGTTGTCGTCACCGGGATGCGAGCGTCCGCTGATATCCGAGATTCCTTGCCGAAAGCTCATCCGCGGCGATCTGGGAGCGATCGACGAACTCAGGTAGCGTCTTCGCCCATTCGGCGAACTTTTCGAGCCCGGCCTTCAGCGGAGTTGTCTGCCAGACAGGGAAGTACTTCCGCAGAAGGTCGAGGTCCGCCCAGTTGTGGCGGATATCGCCGACTCGATAGTCGCCTGAAACTGCCATCTCGCTTGTACTTCTCCAGATATCTCGGAGTATTTGTGCAAGGTCGATCAGTTTCGTGGGATATCCGCTGCCGACATTTATCAGAACCGGAGAGCTCTTCAGAGCCAGTGACGCAGCAAAGATCTCGGCGACGTCGTCGATGTAAACGAAGTCGCGGGTCTCGCTGCCGTCCTCATAGATGTTGACCGGGAGATTCTGGCGCATCTGGTTGCTGAAAATCGAGATAATCCCCGTGTATGGGTTCCGAAGCGACTGGCCAGGCCCGTAGACGTTCTGGAGACGTAGAACCGTCGTCGCGATGCCCAACGCACGTCCCATTGTCAACGAGATGCTTTCCTGCGCGAGCTTTGTACACCCGTATATCGATGCGGGCTGGGCGACGCTCCATTCGGTCGTTGCGACTGGCCACGCGTCTTCGCCGCAGACGGGACAGCGCGGATCCCACTGGCCTGACTCGAGCTGCGACTTTGCCCGTGGCTCGGGCGATACCAGCCCGCACAGGGCCACGCATCGGTATGCACCTTCCCCGTAAACGGCGCGGGACGATGCGACCACTACACGTTTCACCTTCGTCTTCTCGTTTGCGAGAGTCTCCCAGAGCAGTGCCGTCCCACCGACGTTTACGTCAGTGTAGTCGGCGACTCGGTACATCGATTGCGCCGTACCGGTTTGGGCAGCGAGGTGTATTACGGCATCGATGCCGTCCAATGCCTTTTCCCAGTCGCCGCGCGCACGAACGTCGCCGAGAATCATTTCGTTCGGCGGCCGGCAATAATCAGGTTTTGCGGCTGCTTCAGCGTCATGAATCTGTGGATCCAGGTTGTCGAGCCAGCGAACCCACTGACCACCTGATTGGAGCCGTGCCGTGACGCTACGACCAATGAAGCCCGCACCGCCCGTGACGAGGATTTTCGTGGTGTCGGTCAGTGGTTCTCTCCGATGTCGACTGAGCTCAGAAGGGGAGGGCGAATTGTATCCAAATCGTGACGCTGCATCTATCTTGCTTAGGGGGAAAACGACCCGCGTGACAAGGACAAAGTGAGCCATTTGCTACTCGATAAACAAGTCGCAGTGATGCAGGACGGCCGGGCACGCCGCGGATTGCCGGAGGCCGTTGTGATCCACGACTCCTTCTGCCTCGGCGACCTGATCTATCTGGGGGCGATGCTGGCAGCCCTGAGAGAACAGGCACCAAGTCTTCCCATCTCGGTTGTCGTGGGCGGAATTGCGAGGGAGTTTCCGTTCCTCGAGAGCATCGGTGTACGCCTGATCGAGATCGCAGTGCCGTGGGACGATCGACGCTGGTACAAGCGGCCACTATATACGCTGAAAGGACTCCCCCGTGCCGCAAAGAGCCTTCGCTTACTCGCCAGAGAGTCTCTTCTTGCCGATCCACGCGGCGATCTGCGACATATTGCCATCGCCACGCTCGCCGGGCGACGAACCTTGTCCAGCCTTTCTCTGGGAAAGTGGGGGCGGCTTTGGGGCCGCTTGCCGAATCACGTATTCGTCGCACGGAGAGACTGGTTCTGGAAGCTTCAGGACTCTCTTGGGCTTCCGAGAACCGAGCCGAAGTGGCCATGGATCAAGGTTCCGCCCGCGCCGCTGAAGGATCCGGGCGCGCCGCCGACCGTCCTCCTTTCGCCCGGAGTGTCGGGGCGGCTGAGAGAATGGAGCCCGGAAAAATGGCAGCAGCTCGCCTCGATTCTGCGCAATACGGGCCTTCATTGCGTCTTCATCAGAGAGCCTAGGAGGAGACCTTCAGTCCTCGATCAGGAAGAGGAATGGAGCGGGAATATCGAGCAGCTGGCTTCGCTCCTTGCATCCGCGGATCTGGTCGTCGCCGTGGACTCGTTTGTTGGACATCTCTCAGCCGCCATCGGTACGCCGACGCTGACCCTGTTCGGGCCTCAGCTGCCAGAGCTTTGGACGCCATGGGGATCACATGCGCAATACGTTATCGCTGAGCCGTTTTCGTGTCGTCCATGCATTCAAAAAAGGTGTGTGCAGCCCCTTGGCGCGTCGTGCATGGACCTCCTTCAATTGAAGGTCGTTGTTGATGCAGTCGGTAATTTCTTTGCGAGAGCGCCGGTTACTTAGCTATTCGGAACCCCCTTGCGAGCGTGCCGCGATCCCTGAGCTCGAGCCGCTCGTCGGGCGGTTTGCTGCTGCAGGGGAGGGGAGCATCACCGCAGCGGTCTCCGGAAACGGGCAAATAGACGCTCAAGCCGGACGGCGTCGTGACGGGCCTGACAAGACGTCCCGCGGGCCGGCGCACGGGTTCGCTCAGCGCCACAGCGAATGCCGCTGCGAGCATTA
>JALYJX010000473.1 GCA_030775065.1 Gemmatimonadota bacterium
GCCCAGCCCATCCTGCTCATTGATGAGTCCTCCGTGTGCAAAGAAGACAATCCGCAACGGCTTTCCCGATCCCCCGCCGCCAGCACCCATCCATTGCGGCAAATGCTCGGAGAAAATGGCGTCAACGTCCGCGGGACTAGTCGAATATTTCCCCGATTTGCGCAATGATCCGCCGCTGAGATTCACGACGTGCGGGCGGAGAGCTTCCAATTGCTCGAGCACTGCCACGGATCCATCTCGATTGCTACTGGACTCGAAGTCCGGCACCGATCGTGGCGCGGCAGCTCCAAGCCACGACAGGATCGCTTGGTGTGTGCGCGGCTGACCGAAAAATTGCGTGTGAATGACGGCGTCATTCTCGCCTGTCGGATTGTCACCAAAAAAGAGACATCGCTCGGCAGATATCGGAAAGCCCGCGGCGTTTACGCCGGAGAACACGCCCTCTCGGGGAACGACCAAATCATTTTGCTTCTGGCCAAAAATTGCATCGACCGTAGCGTCGCCAATTCTGGTCAACTTGTACCACGCGGTTCCAGGCTTCGGCTCGAAATGAGATGCAATGGCGTAGCCTTCGATCGGCTGGCCGCCCGGGACGTTCAGGCGTTTCATGTACTTGCCGTCGGGATCCATCGCCTGTAGCCCGCTGAGTTCAGTAAGTAAAGACTTCGCAAGAACCTGAAGCGCCACGGCGACAGCATCGACCACAGTTTGAACAGGGCCTGGGAGCAACTTCGCAAACGTGGTGAAGCGATCGAGCAGCTTGATTAAGTGTTCCTTGTCGGCGAGGGTCGTCCCGGCGTTAGTTGCGCCGACGAAGATTACCTTCCCCACGCGCAGCCCCCTCTCCGCGCCCTGAGCGACAAGCTCGCGGGCGACTAGGCCACCGCGGCTGTGGCAGACGATATCAACGTCGAGTGACACTCCCTCGGGTACGGCATCGACGAACTCGGTCGCATTCGTCGCGGGCTCATCTGTCATCGTAAAATGATTGAACGCGAACAGACGTCCCCCGTACTGAGCAGAGAGCCGTTCCATCACGCTGGACGGCAGGTCGCTGAATGCCGCGGACGAGCTGAACGTGCCGTGTACAAAGAGCAGTGCTCGTCCGTCCGAAACATGAGCCCAGCCGTCGGCGTCGAGCGCGGGAAAGTCCTTTCGAGAATCTGTGTAGTTCGCGGGAGTGTAGCTTCGGATGAGATACGGCCGATTGGTGCGCTCCCATTTGCGAACAAACCCCTTTACAATTTTCCCGATCGGGTACGTGAAGACCTTCAGCACCACTCCCGGAACGCGTGGGAACCCGCGTTCGTGCAACGAGCTGACGGCCGGAGTTACGTCAATCGGTATGTCGAATCGTTGAGTTGCAACCGGCGAAACAGCACGACTGGCAGACGGCGCTGGAAGGTGCCACGATGCTGCGCCGGTCGCTTGGTCCTCGACGAGGACCAGTGATCCCAATTCTTTATCCTTGGGAACGTGTAGTGTTACCGTGCGTGTCCCGGACAGTCCGCGCTCGTTCTGATCCGCCTGATCATCGGGCACGATCCGAATGACTTTATCACGAGTCAAGCCCGCGTCTTCGAGAAGCGCATCGAAACCATCCTCGAAAAAACCGCGGGATCTTTCGCCGCGTGAATCGCCACTGTTGAGCGCTCCGACGATATCGCCTGTTACGATCTGATAGCCACCTCCGACGTCGTGTGTACGAGGCGTGCCGTCCAGCGTTATTTCGGGCATTGTTCCATCCTGCGTGAATATGTCGGGTAGATATGACGAGCTCGGAGAATCCGCGCGGTAAAGCCCTGGTCACGGACTCTTGGAAACGAATAGCGGCGGGCGTTCACCACGAAATTCGTTAGCAGTTCTCGGCTCGCGCCGAGCGAGTGGAGACTCTGGAATCCTTACCTAATTAACAACTGCAGACAGGTTACGATATGTCGATTTCGTATCACCAACATGTCATTTTTGTACGCCCCAGCCGGCCCGTCCCTTGAATTGAGGGATGGGGTTCATTGAATATCTCGTAGGCGTCACTGAACACGAGCGGGCCAGTCGGGTAAGTTTGATAGGGGATAGACGTAAGTGGACCACTCCTGTCGAATCGACGATAGAGTAACCAGGGGGAGCTCATGACGCAGAGACTGATAATCGGCTTGGAATCGGGGGCCGACTGGGCCAGCATCAAGAAGCAGCTTGTCAGCGAGGGAGCAGACGAAACTCGCGACCCGTCGCCGACGCAGCCGGATGTGCTGGTCGTGACGATTCCCGAGGACCGAAGTGTCGACGATTTTCTCCGCCTCACGAAGCTCCTTCCGGGCGTTCGCTACGCCGAACCGGATGCAATGCGGTTCACTTACTGAAATCGCGCGAAAGCGCAGGGATTTACATCACACCTTGCACCGAAACGCAACCTTCTTAGTTGGTGTCTTGTCTGCTCGTCGATTCTGAATGCTGAGCTGCGCGCGGAGGCATTGCAAAACGTCCCGGGAGCACGGGGGAACCGACGAGCCCGGGGTCGTGGAGTCGCATCATAGTGACACCGATCCCGGCGAGGCCTAGGAACAAACCGGGCTCTGTTTCGCCGCGTCTGACGCCGACCGTCCAGCGATTCGCATTCGCGCGGTAGATCGAAAGACAGAGGTCGCCGGCTCGCCGAGCCGCTCGCTGGTGATCATGCAGCCCGGTGATTTCATAGGCGAGCAGCATGAGCTCGATTGCACCACCGAGCCCGTGGCACAACGTGACGTCGCTCATCTGAGACTGGCGTAGCGCTGAGC
>JALYJX010000474.1 GCA_030775065.1 Gemmatimonadota bacterium
CTCTAGCCTTGGCTTCTCACGGCGCGTCGCTCTCCAACGCCAAGATGCAGGGCGGAGACATCGAGCTCCTGCTCCAGATGGTGAAGCACCTCATCGCTGATCGTGTCGTTATCGCGAAGGCTGATCAGAGCCATTCGCTCAGCCGTCAATGTCTCATATTGCAAGCGCTGAAAGACTTCCGCTCTCTCCTCAGAAGCCTTCCTTTCCACCCTGTTAGTGATGGCGAAACCCTTCAGCCGTCGACTATACCGAAGTCGCACGCGCTCAACCTGCTCTGCCGTCGCCCAGTTCTCCCCTACCACATGATCCAGCCGGCGTAACGCAGCGGTCGCCGCATGTTTCCGCGCCAGCGTCTCTTCCTGTTCAAGCCCTTGGTCTTCTTCAAGACGCAACCATCGAATGAGCGGCGGCAGCGAAAGCCCTTGCAAGACCAATGTGACGAGAATGACCGTAAAGCTGATCAAAATAATCTGGGCACGAAAGGGAAATGGCGCGCCGGTGTCGGTGGCCATCGGAAGAGCCAGCGCCGCCGCGAGTGTGACGATTCCCCGCATGCCGGTCCAGGAAATGAGGAAGAGGCCCGACCAGGGAGGCATCGGATCGCGCGAGCGCAAAGCAGCGTTCAACCATCGAGGAATGAAGGCAGCCAGGGGCACCCACAGGAACCGCACCGCAATCGCAGTCGCGCTGATCAATGCGCCGGCCATCAGGACCGGACCGAACTGCCCGGCAGGTACCGCGTCGCGCAATGCGCCCAGCTGGAGTCCGATCAGGATAAAAATCACCCCGTTCAAGATGAAGATCAGGAGGTCCCACACGGCGCGTGCCTGCAGCCGGGTGGCCGGGGCCACTGCGCCGCTGAAATACTGGCGGAGATACAGCCCTCCCGTCACGCAAGCGAGTACGGCAGACGCATGCACCGATTCGGCGAACACCCATGCGATATACGGTGCCAGCAGCGTGATGCCGGTTTGAGTAAACCCATCTTCTGTCGCACAGAGCGCCCAGCGCGTCAGCCAAGCAATCCCGATCCCGATGGCGATGCCCACCAGCGCTGCGAATAGAAAGGTGAGGAGCGTACCGCCGAGGGCAAACGAGCCGCTCACCACTGCGCCTACCGCCGCCCGATACAATACTAAGGCTGTCGCATCGTTGACGAGGCTTTCGCCTTCAAGGATCGTCACCACCCGACGCGGAATCCCCAACCGTTTGGCAATCGCCGTCGCCGAGACGGCATCCGGCGGCGAAACGATCGCTCCCAGCGCAATGGCCTCCGCCCACCCGATACCGGGCAGAACGGCATGCGCGACCACCGCAACCCCGCCGGAAGTCGCCAATACCAGCCCCACGGCCAAGAGGGAAATCGGTCGAAGGTTCTGACGAAACTCACGCAATGACGTGAAATAGGCGGCGGCCCACAAGATCGGCGGGAGAAAGACCAGGAACACGAGGTCAGGATGGAGCGTCACGGCGGGCAAACCGGGCACCACTCCCAGCACGAGACCACCCAGCACGAGAAAAATCGGGTATGGAATGGAGATTTTCTGCGCGATCGTGGTGAGGGCCAGCACCACCGCCAGCAACATGATGATGATTTCGAGTTGGTGCAGACTTTCCATCTATCAGCTTTGCCGAGGCGCCCACCCGGAACCGTCCGACGACCACCGGCACAGGCAGTCGACTACATGCCTATCGTCTCCAGCCGCTGCAGGTCCTCAGGAGCAATCGTAAACTGGTCCGATTGCAAATCTTCCTTCATGTGCTGCGGGTTGGACGTGCCCGTCAACGGCAGCATGCCGATCTGCATCGCGAATCGAAAGACGAGTTGCGCCAATCCCATGCCATACTTAGCCGCCATGGTGCGCACGTCAGGCTCCGCAAACACCTCACGATTGGCGGTCAACAGCGAAAAGCCTTGATAGATGATCCGGTGCGCACGGCAGATCTCCCGCACCTCCTGATCCCAGCCGAGGGCGGCATAACAACGATTCTGCACCACCATGGGTTTGTGCGTGGCCCGCTCACAGAGCAGCGTGAGCTGCTCGGCGGACACGTTGCTGATGCCGATGATTTTGGCTTTCCCCGATTCATACAGACGTTCAATCGCGGCCCATACTTCCCAATCGGCATCGCTCAGGCCTCGCCGTCCATAGGGACCGTGCAGGACATAAGAATCGACATAGTCCGTGCGGAGATGGGCCAGCGAACTGTCGAAGGATTGTTTCACCTGCGTCGTGAGATCGGCCTGCGCGTCATAGGGCGTGCGGTGGTCTTGGCCGGTGACCGACGTGAACTTCGTTTGGAGAAAGAGGCGGTCACGCGTCGTGCCCTGTTTTGCCAGCTCCAAGAGCGCTTCGCCCACCAGCGCCTCCTGGTAGTGGATCAACTGATTCGCCGTATCGATGGCCGTGAATCCCGCTGCGACCGCCTGTTGCACCAAGCCGGTCGTGGCCTCTTTTTTCCATGCGGTTCCATACATAAACGAGGGAATCGGCACATTGTTATATGCGATCAAGGTCATGGTCATTCCTCCACTGCCCATGCTTACCTGGTTTGACATCTCTCTGTCCACCCGTGCGCCGTGACCCTCTGCACATGTGCGTGCACGGGAACGCGTACCAACAGCCGGTCGCCCTGACACACACTCATTCCATACATCCACAGTCCCGTCGCGCTCGTAGTATTTAGAGGGGGCATCGCCTGGTCTGCATCGAACCGGATTCCTTGCAGTCAGAGCTGAGACGAACAT
>JALYJX010000475.1 GCA_030775065.1 Gemmatimonadota bacterium
CATCCGACGTTTCGGGCTCGATCAGATTGTAGATCCCGGCAGCCCCGCAGCACTGGTCCGAGTCACGCAGAGGCACGAGCTCGAGCTGCGGGATCGCGGCGAGGACCGCCAACGGCGGCGTCGATACGCGCTGGCCGTGCAGGAGGTGGCACGGTGCGTCGTAGCAGACACGAAGCGGCAAAGGCGCACCGGGGAGCGGGCCCGCCGCCGCCAGCAGCTCGCTCACGTCTCGCACTTTCGACGCGACCGCCGCTCCTCGATTCACCCACGCAGGATCGTCCTTCAAGAGATGTCCGTAATCCTTCATCATCGCCCCGCAGCCGGCAGAGTTCACGGCGATAACTTCGGCGCCTGAGCGCTCGAATGCGTCGACGTTGCGCTTCGCGAGCCGCCGGGCGGCGTCGATATCGCCGGCGTGCGCGTGCAGCGCCCCGCAGCATCGCTGCCCTTTCGACTCGACGATGTCGTACCCGTTAACACGAAGCACACGCTCGGTCGCACGATTCGTGTCCGTGAACAATCCTTCCATCACGCACCCGAGCAGAATCGCCGCCTTGCCGCGCTCGCCACCTGCGCGCGTCTCGTACGGATCGCGCTCGAGTGGACTACCCGTGGAAGAGAGCATTGCCATCGCGAAGCCGCTTCGTCCACTGATTCGGGCGAGGAGCGTCGGTACCGGAGTGGCGGCGAGAAGGCGCGACGCAAACATCGCAATGCTCAGAAGCACGCGGTTCGCGAACACCGCGAGAATGAGTCGCGCGACGATCGGATTTCGCTGACTCTGAGTCAGTGTCGCTCGCGTTGCTTCGAGAAGGTGCCCGTAGGGAACGCCCGAAGGACACGCTGTCTCGCACGCCCTGCATCCCAGGCAACGACTGATGTGCGTCTGCACCGACTCGTCATCGGGCGTAATCGTGCCCTCGAGCAGCGAGCGCATCAGAAAAATGCGGCCGCGAGGACTGTCGTTCTCGTCTTCGAGCGCGAGGTATGTCGGGCATGCCTGAAGACAGAATCCGCAGTGGACGCAAGCGTTGATTCCGGGAAGCTCTCCGGCCAGCTCCGAATTCGGAAGCGCGCACGCGGGGACCGCGTCGGCGGGAACGGGATCCTCGTCGAGATTGTCCTGCAGCGGACCCAGTGAGAGCGAAGTCAATTCGTCGGTCCAAGGATGCCTGGATTGAGAATGCCGAAGGGATCGAAGGCTCTCTTGATACCCTGCGACACACGATCTGCCGTAGCGCTCTGGGCGAGCGACGTCCATAAAGCCGCCGGAAGGGTCTCGAAGATCATCGTGTCGTCGGCGTGTGAAGCAGCCAATCCATCGATCGCGGAAGCCGGCAGCTCGCCGGGAAAAATGCATCGAACTGTCCCGCGGCCAATCGACGCATGCATCATCGGCGGCTCACCATTCCGGCCGATCGAGCGCGCGCGCTCCCATCGCTCGGCCAGGCCCCCCGGCAGTCCCGACACACGGACCACCATCGCGTCGGACACACCGGTGGCTCGCATTTTCTCCCATACATCAGTCGGGACTTCGGTTGCGGTGGCGATCGAGGTCAGCGCATCACGCTGTGCTGACACTACCGGCGCGTTGCCGCCGAATTCGACCAGGATCGTCGGGCGGGCGGGGAGCCCGATTCGCCGCGCGAGCTCTTCGCTCACGAGCTCGAGAGAGAAGGGAATGATCGACGCGTCGAGCAGCGATCGCAGACGTTGAGCAAGCCGCCTTGTATCCGTCGGAGCGTCCATTGCCATGGTCGTCCGGTGCGCCGGCAGCGCATACAGCCTGAGCGAGACCTCGGTGATCACGCCGAGTGTGCCCCACGAGCCGGTCAGAAGTCGAACCAGATCAAAGCCGGCGACGTTCTTCACCACACGGCCCCCTCCCCGAACGATCTTTGCATCACCCGTCACGATCTCGACGCCGAGCACGAGGTCGCGAATTGTGCCAAATCCATGTGCAAGAGGACCGGACGAGGCCGTCGCAACCGTTGCGCCTATTGTCCCCTCGGCGGAGCCGAATGGATTCAGCGGAAGCCATTGCCCCTGGTCACCAGTCACGCGCGCGATTTCAGCGAGCATTGTCCCTGCGCGCACAGTGATGGTCAGGTCACTCGAGACATAATCCACCACGCCACTGTGATCGGCGACGGAAATCGTTTCAGCGGCCGCAACCGGCCTGCCCGCGCTCTGCCAGCTGGAATTGCCGGCAATCCGGAGCGGAGTTCCTGCGGCTCCGGCCTCACGAACGCGCTCCTGAAGCGTTGAAGTCACGCGAGAGCTCCGGCAGTTGCCCGCCTGGACGCCGGCGTCGATTTCCATTCCTGACATGCGTGAATCGGAACGACCTTTCCCGGATTCGCGCGTCGATCGGGATCGAACGCGGAGCGCAGGCGGCACATGGCGTCGAGCGAGTCAGGCGAGAAGATAAGCTCGATGTAATTCAGCTTGTCGAGTCCAACACCGTGCTCTCCCGTAATACTGCCACCGGCATCGACGCATGCGCGCATGATCTCGCCCATCGCCAGATGGACACGCTCGCTCTCACCCGGATCATCGGCGTTGTATGGAATGTTGGGATGCAGGTTTCCGTCGCCGGCGTGAAAAACGTTGCACACGGTCACCCGATGCGTTGCAGCGATCCGGGCGATTGTCGCCAGGATCTCAGCCAGCCGCGTGCGGGGAATAACTGCATCCTGCACCACGAGGTGCGGAGCCATACGACCCATGGC
>JALYJX010000476.1:0-2100 GCA_030775065.1 Gemmatimonadota bacterium
GTTCATATGGGATCGATGACGTCGTTTCGATCAAAGGCGACGGCCTCTCGCCTTTTGTATTCGGCAGAGGCTGGCTGCTTGAGATAATCGAAGTCGAATCGGGCGAGTTTTACTTTTTCCACGACTCTGAAAAAGTCGTACCGCGCGGCCGGCGCTTCGGCATCTTCTACCCTCCGTTCTGTTTTGTCCGCTCATACGTCAAGGATCTCAAAGGTAGTGTTCACGGCATCGGTCATACCCAGTTACCACCAGGCCTTCCAACACACCCGGTTATCTTCGAAAGTGATTTCGGCGGAAGTCTTACATCGTCCAGCGACGCCGTAAATATCCTCGCGTCCGCTGAAAACATTCAGTCGATCGAGCCAAGGTCTGATCCCTCATTTCTTTCGATCCGTGCAAAGCGGCTCATTGACGAGAACTACCTCGCTTTTCCCTCAATCGCTCGCATCGCCAAACGACTGAAGGTCTCGCACTCGCATCTTTCACGTCAATTCAAACGCGACTTTGCGATGAGCCCGAGCGAATACCTGCATCAACTTCGTGTTGCCGAGGCGACATTCAGGCTGTCGATCGGCGAAAAGATAATCGACATTTCGCACGAGGTCGGTTACAACGATCTGAGTCGTTTCTACAGACAGTTCCGTAAGAACACGCGCACGTCACCGGCGATATGCCGCGAGATGCTCAAGTCCGATTGAGCGAATATCAAAAAACGCCAAGACAAGGACTCACGGGCTTTCTAGAATAGGCGTTAGTGAATCGTTAATCGTGAATCGTGAATCGTGAATCGTTATGTAGGAGCCTACTTTGTCACCTTCGTGATCATGGCGATCAGAGGTGCTTGATCTTGAGTCGTAAGCCACTATTCACTATTCACTATTCACTATGTCCTAACCCGTGGAGGTGTTGAAATGAGAAAAGTAACGTTTGGCGGCGCAAACAGTCTCGACAATTTTATAGCTCGCCCCGACGGAGCATACGACTGGATCCTTATGGGTGAAGAGGTCGCCGAGATAATGAAGGATTATTGGGCGAATATCGACACGCTCGTGATGGGCCGGAAGACATGGGACGTCGGCCGGGCAGCCGCGCCGAAAACTAAAAAGAAAAGGACGGAGAAAAAGAAACAGGAAGCGAAAAATCCGTACGGCAATATCAAGACCTACGTCTTCTCACGCACTCTCAAAGCCGGCGAGCAAGGCGGTGCCGTGATAGTGAACGATGATCCGGGCGAATTCGTCCGCAAATTGAAACAGCAGGACGGCAAGGAGATCTGCGTCATGGGCGGCGGCGAGATAGGACGCGAACTACTGGAAGCGGGCGTCATTGATGAGATCGGGTTTGCTATCCATCCTATGCTGCTGGGTTCCGGAATTCCCCTCTTCCATGAGATGAAACGGCAGATCGATCTTGAGTTGATCGAATGTCGTCCGTTTAAGAATGGGTGCGTGTACGTCCTGTATCGAGTGAAGAATTAAGTTCCACGTCGCTCCTTTCTTATTCCTCTTTTCCTCACTCTTCTTCCTCTTATTCCGTGGTTAAGAAACGCGGATAACCACGGAAGAAGAGGAAGAAGAGGAAGACGGAGGAAGGCAAGGAACATCCTATCCCGCCATTCGATGCCCGACTTCGGCTACGGCAACTCGGTTGTGCGGAGAGGTCTCAAACTCGGCTATCTTGACGCCCAATCCCATTAGCAGGAAGAAAACCATCGCAACCTCCTGATCGCCGAGATTGTAGTGAACAAGACCGCTCGTGAAAAAACCGATCATGCCGCCGAGGCAGCCGAGGAGGATGCCTCTCGATTTTAGATTTTGGATTTTAGATTTTGGATTTTCAGATCGTAAGCCGCGCCAAAGTGTCCTGGCATATCTCGCCAGCACTGTTAGCCACAGCAACAACGCCGGCAGTCCGCGTTCGACGACGAGATTGAGGGGCGTCGAATGAAAATGTCCCATCGGCAGCCGGCCGTCATCGAACAAATGCCATTCGCCCGCGTGACGCTTTATCGAATCCATCCCGACGCCGAGGATGAAGTTACGCGGGCTTGACGTCCAGAGCTCGTAGCCCTCGCGCCAAACTGTTTGTCTCCATTTGATC
>JALYJX010000476.1:2110-2712 GCA_030775065.1 Gemmatimonadota bacterium
CGTCATTCGGATCAAAAAAGCCGACCTGACGGCTTTGCTGCAAAAAAAGAAGTCCTACGATGATGGCGGGAACTGCGATCGCAACCGCTACCAATAACGATTTTCGCCCGAGGCCGATCAGAACGATTACCGCCGCCGAGATCAGGAAAGCAAGCTGCGAGGCGCGCGTTACGGTAAGAAGAAGGGCAATGGACATTGCAGCGAGACATAACAAGAAGAGAGACGCGGAGGCGGGGAGACGCGGCGAAGCGTCGGTTTTGTCATCACTCTTCTCCGTGTCTCCGTGCCTCCGCGTCTCCGTGTCAGGAACTCGTCTCTGCGGTAAAACTCTCACCGAGATGGACGCGACAAATAATCCCAGCACAAGCGACGCGATCAACTGCAGTACCTCCGCGTAAGTCGCGTAGTGGCCGTAGAAACCAGTCGAGCGCCAGTTGCGACTTTTCTTCCAGCTCGTGAGGCCGAGCCGTTCCATCGGGTTTGCACCGGCGACGAGATCAGCTCGTTTTACGTCGACGATAAATTCAAAGTCGGGACGGTAAAATTTTATCTTCGTCGTTTCGCTTTGCTCGATGGCTGACAATGCATCCTCGGGTGTACGC
>JALYJX010000477.1 GCA_030775065.1 Gemmatimonadota bacterium
CCTGACCCCTATCTCCGGACCTTTTTCAGTGTTTCGGACAAGAATGGACATCATTCTCGGATTGGAGTATGGAGGCTTTAAATATCTGGTTGTAGGAACAATACTTCGGACATTTTTTGAGCGAAAGGGTGTAACCAAAAAGGCCACGACCTGCTTGAATGTGAGTGCACAACTCCACTTCAAGTAGGGCATGGCCTATGACAATTGTCACGGACATTCTGAAGCAGATGCCGGCAGTGAGTCAACCACAACGAAAGTTTCTGGCGGTGCTGTTTGCAACGATCCTGGCCTTGCGGGGACGCGTTACGGGGCGCAATCTGAGTCGCTATTGTGAGTATTCCGAGCGGACGATGGCACGCTAATTTCGGGCCTCCTTTGCTTGGCCCGACTTTCACCAGCGCGTGATCACGGAGGCGCTTGATCCGCGCTCGGAGCTGGTCTCGGCGCAGGATGCCTCGTTTATTCCCAAGAGTGGCAAACTCACCTTTGGCTTGGGCTACTTCTTCAACGGCTGCGCCAGTCGGGCCGAGCGGGGATTGGAGATTTCGGCGCTGGCCGTGGTGGATGTCACCCGCCGCTGTGCCTTCACCCTCGCCGTCGCCCAAACGTCCCCCGGCGAGGGCAAGGTTACGCGTCAACCAGCAAAGGACGAGACGCGCATTGATTTCTACAAGCAGCAACTGCATGACCACCGACACCGGCTGCCGCAAACCGTCACCTATCATTGCGTGGACGGCTACTTTGCGAAAAAGAAATATATTGACGAAGTCGTGGCCCTCAAGCTGCACCCGATCACCAAGCTGCGCCACGACGCCAACTGCCGCTTCCTCTATACCGGGGCACACCCCAAGCGCCGCGGGCCCAAGCGCAAGTATGACGGCAAGGTCAACTTTCACGACCTGGACCGCTTTGCGGATCTCGGCCCGCTGGAGGAGCGGGACCATGTCCATCTCTACACGGCCCTGGTCTGGCATGTCTCCCTCAAGCACAAGCTGCGCGTGGTGGTCCTGGTGAATCGCAAAGATCCTCACAAGCCCCGCTTGATGGTCTTGGCCTCGACCGATCTGACCCTGGACGGGCGCAAGTTGGTGGAGTTCTACGGGGCCCGCTTCCAGATCGAGTTTCTCTTCCGCGACAGCAAACAGTTCACCGGGCTGAGTGACTGTCAGGCCCGTGCTGAAGCCGCGCTTGATTTTCATTTCAATGCTGCACTGGCGACGCTCAATCTGGCGCGGGCCGAAGAACTGCTTGTCTCTCCAGCCCCTTCGTCTCAAGTCTTCTCGATGGCCAGCTGGAAACAACGGCATTTCAATGAACGATTGCTCGAGGTCTTTATTGAGAACTTAGCTCTCGACCCAACTTGGGTAAAAAATCAACCCGGTTATGACAAACTCAGGACTTACGGCGCAATTGCCGCCTGATTTTGTCCGAACCATTGTTATCCTAATGACAATTTATTTCTAGTACTACTTTGTTAGAGTTGGAGTTTGGGCGAAAGGTATCGCTCGAGGAGGCCCAAGGTGATCAATTCCCGAATCGCCGCCTGCCGCAGCCATTCGCTCACCCGCCGATGCACCTCCGGCAGCGAGCGGCGCCGCCGGTCCGGGCGCGGGGAAAAAAGCGGCCCGTGGCCGACCAGGTCCTTGGCGCTGTCCCCGGCTGTGCGCCTCCACCCAGACCAGAAAACTGTAGCTCAGCATTACCAACAGGGCATGGCGATGAAACCCGTCCCAGCGCCGCCCCTGATATTGATCCCAGCCCAGCTCCGTTTTCGCTTCCTCATGATACTGCTCCACCCAGTGGCGGCGATGGGCATACTCGACCAGTACCGCCAGGGGCGTCGTGGAGGGAAAGTCACTCCAGAAATATTTCCCGTCTCCGTGCTGCCCTCGGCCCGGACGTTGCCCCAGCAACCACCCGACATGGCGAGTCCCATCGCCATCTACCCGCCAGCACCGCAGGGCCAGAAACTTGGCTCGCCACCACCCTTTGGCCCCTTCACTCCAGGCGATGGTCCGCCAGGCGCGTCGAGGTTGCGCGATCAGCACCGCATCGGCCCGGCGCACGGGCCGGTCGGGGCCCCGGCCCAGGACGACACTGAAATTAGCCCGCACGGCCACCACGTGGCGTTCCTCCCGCACAGCTAACCCATTGAGAAAATTGGGGTTATCGCCATAATCGGCATCGCCCGTGATGCACTCATGCCTCACCCCGCAGAGGGTGGCCTCATCCAGAAGGGCCAGGGCGATCTCGGCTTTGGTCTGAAACGCCACGTCCTTGGGCACATGGGCCCGCTTCCGCCGCCCTTCATCCGCCGCCCACCCCTCGGGCAGATACAACCGCGTCGCCACCGGCCACGCCAGCGTGCGCTCCGCATAATGACAATTGACCGTCACCTGACAGTTGGTGATTTTTCCCACCGTCCCCGTATACTGCCGAGCCACCCCGGCCGAGTAGCGCCCCTTTTTCTCAAAGCCCGTATCATCAAAGATCAGCACCCCATCCCCCGCGCTGGGCAGGGTCAACATCTGGGCGATCCGCTGCCGGTTGAGGGCCCGCTCATCCCAGACCATGTCAGTCAGCAAGTACTGCAACTGTTGCGCGCTCGTCTCCGGCACCACCTCCGCCAAGGTGTCACAGTTTTTGTTGGGATGCTCACTGAGCAACCCGGTCACATACTGGCGCAGCGTCTCCGCGCTCGGCCCTTGGGTA
>JALYJX010000478.1 GCA_030775065.1 Gemmatimonadota bacterium
GTTCCTCCGCCGCCAAACGCGTAGCGGACGTTGCCGGACTCGAATGGATCGGAGAGCGCTCGCGCAACGGCGATCAGACGCGCGGGACCGACGCGACGCGCAACCGAGACCTCACCGTCCACACCTTCGCCGGCATTGTTGTACCCGACCTGTCCGGCGAGGTCGAGTGGCGCGCCATGGTCCTCGGAGAGTGGAGCCCATCGCGCGAAGAGCTCCCATTCATTGGGAAAGCGCGGCGCCAGCGCGGAGTTGGTGGAGTAGTTGACACCGGCGAGCAATCTCATCGGAAGACCGGCGGCGAGAAGGAACGTCGGTACGTTCGAGACTTTCCGCTCTGGCGAGCTGCTCGCCGAGAATCGATGGATGAAATGGAAGTAGAGTGTGCCCGGTGCTCCCGTCCAGTCCGCCGAGAGATTGGGCGGACGATCCAGCAGCGACTGTGCGCCGGATGGGGCCGGAAAAGCTAGCAACAGCGCGGCGAGGATTGGTGCATGCATGCTGAGTAGCCGAACAGCGTGAACGGGCTGATGGATTCGCATGAGCGTTGGCTGTGAGTACGCGGCGCGTCAGCGCACGCGGATCCTTCCCTTCATGCCGGACTTCCCAGTCTCTCCGACTTTTCGTGTGGCGCCGCTGCGCCGGAAGAGGCGCGACCGCAAAAATAGACTTGCGTCGAACGCGGGGCAGTTCGCGCGCGGTGTGTTACAACTTCTTCGAGGGGAGGGCGTTCATTCGCGCGGCAGGCGCACGACCCGCGAGAAGGATGGGCGCGCAATGAACGGATGGCGCGGTAACTGCAAGAATGGCTTTCGGCGCGGACGAAGGAACGTGCTGGTCCGCTCGGTCGGACGGTCAACCAGGCAGAAGGAGTTGGTGCTCTTACCATCGAGTTGGACGCCGGAGTGCAGGCGTTGTTCCGGAAACAGCATTTCGGAAAGTCGCCTGTGGCCGACGTCCTGATCCTGGGCGGCACCCGCAATCTCGGGCACGTCACGTCGCTCGCCCTGCTCGAGGCGGGACACAATGTCTCGGTAATGAATCGTGGAGTGACGCCGGATGAGCTTCCACCCGAGGTGCAGCGCATTCGCGGAGACCGCAACGATTCCGGCGCGATGCGCCGTGCCACTCAGGATCGCGATTTCGATCTCGTTCTCGACACGACGACATACACCGGCTCCGATGCACGCTCGGCCATCGGGGTCTTCAGCGGTCACGTTGGACGATACGTCTTCATCAGCACGGGGCAGGTCTACCTCGTGCGTCAGGGAATTTCCCGTCCGTTCCGCGAGGCGAGCTACGACGGACCGGTGATGCCAGAGCCTCCGCGCGATTCGGAGGATTACGACGCCTGGGCATACGGCGCATGGAAGCGCGACGCGGAGGATGAATTTTCCGCGGCGTTCGCGGGTGAAGGATTTCCTGTTACGACTCTCCGTCTGCCGATGGTTGCTTCGGAGCGGGATCACTACGGTCGCATCCAGGCGTATGTGGCGCGGCTACTCGATGGAAATGCGATCCTGGTTCCCGACGAGCCGGGCCTTCCGCTACGACACGTGTACGTCGGCGACGTGGCTCGACTGATCGTCCGGCTCCTCGACTCACGCGAAGGTACGGGACGCGCCTACAACATTTCCTGCGGCGAGTCGATGTCACTCGCCGATTTTCTTGCAACGCTGGCGCGACTTGTCGATCGCACGCTCGATGTTCGGCGTCTTCCGCGCGCCGAGCTGACTCGAGCGGGCCTTTTGCCGCAGTGCTCGCCCTTCAGCGGACGTTGGATGTCGGAGCTCGACAACACACGCAGTCTTGCCGAGCTCGGCGAAGGAACGATCAGCTACACGGCCCCCGAGGCGTACCTCCCCCTGATCATCGAGGATTACGAGAAGCGGTGGCAATCCAATGAAATGATCCCTTCAGGTTGCGACCAGCGGCTGAGGGAGAAGGCATTCGCCTCCTGAAACACAGGCAAGTTGCGATGCCTTCCCCCCGGCATGCGCGATCTTCGGCGATTCGACCGCGGTGACGCTTATCCGATCGCCTGCTTCCCGGCGTTGTCGTCCCCGACGTCTCTCTCCGCGTCTGGCACGACGTCGGTACCGGCGCGCCGGAATGGAAGTGAAAACGCGAACACAGTCTCATCGCCGGGAAACTCCGCCCACGCGCGTCCGCCGAGAGATTCGGCCGTATTGGCGACGATGCTGAGCCCGAGCCCGGTGCCCTCGATGTCCGATGTCACGTTGTGCGCGCGGAAGAAGCGCTGGAACAGGCGATCGCGCATCTCGGGAGGAACGCCGTGACCGTTGTCACGCACGCGCACGACGAGCTCGCGCTCTCCCTTCGGCCCCGTCTCGACCGCTCCGCTGATCTCGGCAAAGCGGTTGGGTTTCGCCGGGTCTGCGTACTTGATTGCGTTGGAGAGGTAGTTGGCGAGGCAGAGCTCCACTGCCGCGGCGTTGATCTCGATAGTCGGCAGTTCCCCGAGCCTGATCTCGAGTCCGGCGTCCCTCGCCGATTCTCTCACCTCGCGAATTGCTTCGCCGGCGGCCTCGGGAAGCTGAACGTGTCGATGCTGACGCGAATCGTTTTCGGTCCGCGACAGCGCGATGAGATTCTCAACCGAATGCCGCATCGTTCTGGCGTTCCTGACCACTATCTCGAGGAACTGCTTTTGTTGGGCGGGATCCAGGTCGGGCAGCTCCAGCAG
>JALYJX010000479.1 GCA_030775065.1 Gemmatimonadota bacterium
GTCGTATCGTTCCTGCATGGTGTCTCAGACGAACAAGACGGGGAGGGGGACCGAGTCATGATCTGGAAGTTCATTGCGGTCGTGTCGCCAGTCGTATTCATGACTAGTTGTGGCGAAGGCTCGCCAGCAGGTCGGTCGGCATCCCCCGCTGCGGTCATCGAGATTTCGCCGGCGATCACCCATCAGACCATGACCGGCTGGGAGGGCACGGCGCAGATTGGGCAGGCATGCGACCGCGATCTGTTCTTGCCCTATCGGGATCCGTTACTCGACCGGTTGGTGAATGAGCTGGGTATCAACCGCGTCCGCCTCGAGCTGACGAGTGGCGCAGAGAACCCCATCGACTGGTTCACCCTCGGCTACACTGGACAGGTACCGTACGCCAGCGCTCGGTCGCGCCGGTACGAGATCATCAACGACAATGCCGATCCGCGCGCGATCAATCCCGCCGGCTTTCAGTTCGCAATGCTGGACCACCATGCCGAGCATGTCGTGAATCCGCTTCGGCAGCTACTCGCGGCCCGCGCCGAGCGGCTGTACGTGAACCTTACCTATGTGGATTTCGGCAAAACGCCGTTCGAGCATTCGCAGAACCCCGATGAATACGCCGAATTGATTCTGGCAACGTTTCAGCACCTGCAGCTGAAGTATGGGTGGGTGCCGGACGCCGTGGAGCTTATCCTGGAGCCGGACAACACCGAGAACTGGCGACCGTCCACGATCGGAGCCGCCATCGTCGCCACGGGAGACCGGCTCAAGGCCGCGGGGTTCAAGCCCGCATTCATCGCACCGTCGAACAAGAACGCTTCTCGAGCCGTGACCTCGTTTGACGAGCTGGCGCGCATGCCGCGTGTGCTGGAATACCTCACCGATCTCGCATACCATCGCTATTCCGGAGTCAGCCGGGGAGTGCTTGAGGCGATCGGCGCCCGCAGCGTGCAATACGGGATTCGGACTGGAATGCTCGAGCACATCGGGAGCGGGTACGAGGACCTTCATGCGGACATCGAGCACGGTCGGGTTTCGGCGTGGCAGCAGTATGCCCTGTCCTACTGCTCCGCCAGCGACGACGGCACGAAGTACTACCGGATCGACGCGGCCAACGCTGCGCAGCCGCAGATCATCCTCGGCAGCCGGTCCAGATTTCTGCGCCAGTATTTTCTCTTTGTGCGAATGGGCGCCGTGCGCGTCGGCGCGGCGAGCGCCGATGCCCGCTTCAAGCCGCTGGCGTTCCGGAATCCCAACGGCAGGTTCACCGTCGTGGTAAAAGCGTCAGGCAGTGGCGAGTTTCAGGTTCGCAATCTTCCCGCGGGAACTTACGGGCGAAAGTTCACGACGGCTTCGCAGTTCGATGTCGATCTGGCCGATGTCCGCATCGCTGGCGGACAAGCCTTGCCGGCGTCGATTCCGGAGAGCGGCGTCATGACCCTCTATCAGCGCTGATGCGGGTCGGCCGCGTTCACTGCTGGCGCGCGAGCACGGCGGTCTCAGCCATGCTCGTGCGTTGAGAGTTCCCGGAATGTCGCAGGTTCCTCTGCAAGGACGCCAGCCCCGCAAACAGTGACGGACAACCAGACACAGGACAAACCAGCGGAAAGGCGGTTCTACGACGATCTCTTTCGGCGGCGAGGCCGTTTCGACCAGTTCAATGACAGCGTCTACGAGCGAATCGCGCTCGAAGCCCGCACGCATGCGCGCGGCGACCGTCTGCTCGAGCTTGGATGTGGCTCCGGGGCGCAGGCGCATCACCTGCTGCGAGCCGGATTCTCGGTTGTCGCACTGGATCTCTCGTCCGAGGCCGTGAGTCTCGCGCGCCGTTCGGTCATCGAGCGAGGCGGCAGGTTGCCGGCAATCAATGCCGACGCCGAGCATCTGCCGATAGGGAGTGCGACCGTCGACGTTTGTATCTGTGGCCTGCTCCTGCATCACTTCCGCTCACTCGAACTCGTAGCCTCCGAGATTCGACGCGTGCTCCGGCCGGGCGGCCTTCTCGTCGCGATCGATGCGAACGCCCACCAGCCGTTTGCGTGGCTGTTCCTCAACGTTCTCCACCGCCTCAAGCCTCGGCCGGGTATGACGCCGAATCAGCGTGCCCTTCGCTCGAGCGAGATAGTCGACGTGTTCGGGCGTCGTGGCTTTCGGGACTTTCGCTTTTCCTCCATCACCAGCAAGCTCCGCCGGGATTGGCTGGGCACCTCGCTCGCAAGTACGATGAATTACTATTCACGTGCCTCGGTGCTTGAGTTGTCGCGAATCCTCCTGCCGGAAATCTCTCAGGGCAACATGCTGATCTCTGTTTGCCGGCTCGGCGGTGACGATGCCGAACCCCCGCCCGGAAGCACGTATCTCTGAGAACGGCGCCGCGGCTGCGCTGTGACGGCCTCCTCAATCGAGGACTTCGAGAACACGTTTGCCGGCGTGATGCGCCAGCCGCACGCGATCGCGTTCGCGTACGCGCGCCATGCGCTGAGTCTCATCGTGCGCGGACTAGGCCTTTGCGCTGGGGATGAAGTCGTCCTTTCGCCGCTCACGTGTCGGGTCGTACCGCTGGCACTGCTATCCGCTGGAGTTCGTCCGGTTTTCGCGGACATCAGTGCCGACCACCTGAACCTCGAGGGGGCGGGTGTCGAGCGCGTCTGGTCGCCCCGGACGCGCGCGATCCTGTTCCAGCA
>JALYJX010000480.1 GCA_030775065.1 Gemmatimonadota bacterium
GATGAGTGGAGTGCCGGCCGGTACTGTCAGCGTGCGGGCCCGCCGAATCGGCTACGTCTCCCAGGCGCGAACGATTGCGTTAGGGAGTGCAGCGACCGCCTCGGTTGACTTCGCGCTCGCTGCGAGTGCATCGGTTCTCGAAGGAGTCGTCGTGACCGGATACGGGACTCAACGCCGACTCGCAGTTACCGGCTCGATCGCGAGCATAGACGCCGAAGCGGCAAACGTCGGCGTCGCACCGAATGTAAACTCGTTGATCCAGGGCCGTGCGGCCGGCGTCACCTTGACGCAGAATAGCGGTGAGCCGGGTGCCGGTGCACAGATTCGCATTCGCGGTGGCACGTCCATCAGTGCCAGCAACGAGCCGCTATACGTGGTCGACGGCGTTCCTATTCCGCTCATAGAGACCGAGCAGCGCGGTATCGGCCTCGGTGGCGCCCCTGCGATCGGGCGCAGCCCGCTGAACCTCCTCAATCCGTCTGACATCGCCTCTATCTCGATTCTCAGGGATGCCGCGGCATCCATCTATGGCACTCGCGCAGCCAACGGCGTCATTCTGATCGAGACGAAGAAAGGCGCGGGGGGCGGTCCAAGCCTTGAGTATGAGTTCTACTTAGGCAGGTCCTCTCCGGAACGATACCTGGACGTGCTGAATGGAGACGATTACCGGCAGTTCGTACAGGCGCAGGTTGCCGCCGGGAATCTGCCGGCATCTCGAATCGCGACTTTGGGCACGGCGAACACTGACTGGGAGCGAGCGGTTACCCGCAGCGCGAACACCACAAATCAGAATCTTTCGTTCGCCGGCGGATCAGGGAACACACAGTATCGCGCCTCCATGAATTACATGAACCAGCAGGGCATCGCAATCTCGAGCGGCTTCAAGCGATATCAGGCGCGGCTCAACGGAGCGCACCAGGCTCTCGACGGCCGGCTCCGCCTCGCCCTCAATCTGACCGGCTCCCAGATCAGGAACGACTATCTCCCGTTCGAGAACCAGACGGGATTTGAGGGGGGCGTGTTCATCAACATGGTCGAGTTCAACCCGACGCGGCCGATCTTCGTCACCGATCCGGTTACGGGACAGCCAACGTTTTTCGAGACGGGATCGGGCCGCCAGTCGGTGCGGAACCCGGTTGCGCTCGCGGCGCAGTTGCAGGACGTCGGCAGATCGACTCTGGCGCTCGGCAACGTTTCGGCCGATCTGGATCTGCTACCGAGTCTTACCGGAACGGTAAACGTGGGCGTTAATCGCACTGATGGCACGCGCAGTACGTATTGGCCCAGAATCAGTCCCGCGGGGGCTGAGTTTAGCGGCCGTGCGCTACAGTCGAATCGCGACAATACGCTCACGAATCTTTCGACCTTTCTTAACTTTCACCCGCAGTTTTCCACCCGGCACAGCTTCGATCTTCTGGGCGGTTACGAGTACAGCGAGTACACGCTCTCAGAGTTCGGGGCTGAAGCTCGGAACTTCCTCACCGATGCGTTCGGCTTCAACAGGCTGGAAAGCGGCGCAACCCTGCGGCCGCCGACTTCGTATCGAGAGGAGAGCCGAATCGTGGGCTTCTTCTCCAGAGCCAACTACAGTCTTCTGGACCGCTACTTCCTGACCGCCTCAATCAGGCGGGACGGATCGTCCCGGTTCGGAGTAGGGAATAAGTGGGCGGTTTTCCCAGCTGTGTCCGCGTCCTGGCGCATCAGTGAAGAGGGCTTCATGCGCTTCGGTCCGCTATCGGAGCTCCGCCTTCGTGCCGGGTGGGGCCGTCTGGGAAATCCAGCCGTACCACCCTATGCGTCCCTGCTTCTCTTGTCCGCCGATGCCGGCTCGCGATATGTGTCTGGGCAGACCGCCGTAACCGGTGTCGCTCCGATCCGAAATCCCAACCCGGATCTCAGGTGGGAGGAAACGGATCAGACCAACGTCGCCCTCGACTACGGCCTGCTGAATAATCGGCTCTCAGGCAGCCTCGAGTACTATGTCAAGAACACCCGTGACCTCCTGCTCGAGGTCGCAGTTCCGCAGCCGGCGGTCGTAACGAACAGGCTCGAGAACATCGGTAAGACTCGCAACGCGGGGGTCGAGTTCTCTCTCGACGCACAGGTGCTCGACCGGCCGGACATGAACTGGACTACCGGTCTCATCTTTTCCAGAGATCGGACCAAAGTCGTTGACCTTGGCGGTCGAACCTTCATCACCACTGGTGATGTGAGTGGGCAGGGTCAGTCCAACCAGGTTTCCCAGCGGATCATTCCCGGCGAGCCGCTCGGCACCTTCTGGGGACCGGTCTTCCTGGGTGTGGATCCCCAGGGCAGGGAGCTGTTCAAGTGTGTCTCCACCGGGGCGTCGGACACGAAATGTATCGGCGGCCAGCTAACGCAGCCACCGCGCGCCTCCGATTACGAAATCATCGGCAATGCCACTCCGGATTTCACCCTCGGATTTCGGAGCTTGCTCAACTGGCGTAAGATCGACCTCAGCTTTCTCATCAATAGCCAGCAGGGAATGGACGTGTTCAACAACACGGCGCTAGTTTATGGTGGGAAAAGCAACGTGGTGAATGACAAGAACTTCCTGAAATCCGCTCTGACCGACGGAGTCGCCATCACACAGCCGCAGGTATACTCGTCGCGCTGGATCGAAGATGGATCGTTTGTGCG
>JALYJX010000481.1 GCA_030775065.1 Gemmatimonadota bacterium
GGACGGGATACATTCGTACGAGGCGGCAGATCGATTGGCTGAGCGCCGGCTCCGAAACGCAACTAAGACATGACTGCGCGCACCGGCCCTACGGATCAGAGCGACGGCGGTGGAGAGGAGCGAGGCAGTCCCGCTCCGCCATCGCAAGCGAGCGAAACGATTCTTATCGCGGCCGACCACGCGGGCTTCGAGGAAAAGGAGGTGCTCAAGCGCGAGCTCACGAAGCTCGGGTTCAAACCTGAGGACCTTGGCGCTCCGTCCTGCATCTCCGACGACGACTATCCCGATTACGCACATCCACTCGCGCGCAAGATCTCCCGCGGCGAGGCGAAGCGCGGTATTCTGCTGTGTGGTAGTGGCATTGGGGTGGATATCGTCGCGAACCGGTATCCGCATGTACGAGCGGCCCTGTCGTGGATGCCGGAGATTGCCGAGCTTTCAAGACGACACAATGACTCGAACGTTCTGGTGATACCGTCGCGTTTCGTTTCCATGGAGCAGGCAGTCGAAATGATGAAGCGGTGGCTCGAGACTCCGTTCGAGGGCGGCAGACACATGCGACGCGTCGAGAAGATCGACGATCTGGAAGGAGAAGGAGAATCGAATGCAGGGAGTTGAGCAGGGAACAGGACTTCAGATGCCGGCGTTGAGCGAGTACGACCCGGACGTCGCCGACATCATCAGGCGAGAGGTCGAGCGTCAGCGCGAAGGACTCGAGCTGATCGCCAGCGAAAATTTCGTGTCTGAAGCAGTGCTCGAGGCGATGGGCACGCCGCTCACGAACAAGTACGCCGAGGGGCTTCCGGGAAAGCGGTACTACGGCGGCTGTGAATTCGTCGATCAGGTCGAGCAGCTCGCAATCGATCGCGCAAAGAAGTTGTTCGACGCAGAGCATGCGAACGTCCAGGCGCATTCGGGCGCGCAGGCAAACGCCGCCGTCTATCTGGCGTTTCTGAAGCCGGGCGACACCGTACTCGGGCTCGACCTGTCACAGGGCGGCCATCTCACGCACGGCTCTCCCGTGAACTTCTCCGGGCTTCTCTACCACGCGATTCACTACGGCGTCGGCGACGATGGCCGCATCGATTACGATCAAATGAAGGAGATCGCGCGGCGTGAGCGTCCGAAGATGATCATCGCGGGCGCGAGCGCGTACGCGCGTACGATCGAATTCGAGCCGTTCGCCGAAGTGGCGCGAGAGATCGGCGCAAAGGTCGTGGTGGACATGGCTCATATCGCCGGTCTCGTCGCGACCGGTTACCATCCGTCGCCCATTCCTCATGCCGACGCCGTGACGACGACAACGCACAAGACTCTTCGGGGGCCGCGCGGCGGGCTCATCCTCTGCAAGGCGGAGCACGCGAAGGTAGTGGATAAGGCGATGTTTCCCGGCACACAGGGCGGCCCCCTCGAGCACGTGATCGCCGCAAAGGCTGTAGCGCTGAAGGAAGCTCTTGACCCATCATTCAAGGTGTACTGCGGTCAGATTGTCGCGAATGCCCGCGAGCTTGCGATCGCTCTCACCGGTCACGGCTTCGAAATTGTCTCTGGAGGAACGGACACGCATCTCATGCTGGTTGATCTGCGCTCACGAAATCTCACAGGGAAGGTCGCCGAGAAGGCGCTCGACCTCGCGGGGATTACCGTCAACAAGAATACGGTTCCGAAGGAGACACAGTCTCCGTTCGTGACGAGCGGAATTCGCATCGGCACACCCGCGGTCACGACTCGCGGGATGAGAGAGCCCGAGATGGTCCGGATTGCCGAGCTGATCAATACCGTGCTCTCCACAGCGGACGACGCGAATCTCGCGACACGCGTGCGGGACGATGTCCGCGAGCTGACTTCGCGTTTTCCGCTCTATCCGACGTCGTTCAACGGACGGGGAAGCGACTAGCGTGTCGGAGCTGGCGTTTCGAGAGGGTGTGATGGATCGCATTCGCGTGCGGGAGTCGCGGTACGACGAGCAAGCCTACCTCTTCGTGCTGTCTGCCCTCGAGTATGCACAGAAGCGGCTCGAGGTCAGGCGGCATATCTCGGCGGCCGAGCTTTCGCATTCCTGCCGGGACCTCGCTCTCGAGCGTTACGGAGTGATGTCGAGAGTGGTACTCGAGCGCTGGGGAGTCCAGTCCACCTCCGACATCGGTGAGATCGTATTTGCTCTCATCGATCTCGGCTTCCTGGCAAAGCTGCCGAACGACACGCGCGAAGAGTTCTTTGGCGTGTTCGATTTTGCCGGGGCGTTCGAGCGCGACTACCCGTGGAACTGCGCGTATAACGCGTAGCGCAAGCCCGGAATAGATCATGCCCGCTCGCGTAGCCACCGCCCAAGAGTCAGTGGCGTGCGAGCGTGCGACGATCGCCACCGGTACATCGTCGCGTGAGCTGATGGAGCGCGCCGGCCGCGCTGCCGCCGGTGAAATAATCCGGCGCTTCAAGCTGATTCTTCCCGGCGGCACCACTGTGTTCACAGGGCCAGGCAACAACGGGGGCGACGGCTGGGTCGTTGCCCGCTGTCTCGCGGAAGCCGGATTTCCAACAACCGTGATCGAAGCCGTGCCAGTGAAGACCGAGGAGGCGCAGGCAGCGGAGCATGATGCCGGCGTTCCGACAGAGAATATCGAAGGTCTGCCTGACGTCGAATCTGAAGATGCGCACAT
>JALYJX010000482.1 GCA_030775065.1 Gemmatimonadota bacterium
GTCGCGGCCCTGAGGCGGACGATCGGAGCGACCGACCCGGCCGAGGCGGAAGATGGCACGGTCCGCAAGCTGTACGCGGAATCGAAGGAGCGAAACGCGATTCACGCCTCGGATTCGGACGAAAATGCGGAGCGCGAAGCGGCGTTCTTCTTCCCCGCAACCGAGCTCCTTCAGGCCCGCTAGGCGCGCGCCGTCGGCCTTTTCCCTGGCGGTTAAGGTCGCTAGTTTTAAGAACTTATGCTGTCATTTGACATCCGCTCGCTGGAGTCGCGCGCAGCGCATGTGGACGGCACTGTTTCACCCGACGATTCGGTGTGGGAGGCCGGAGACATGCGCCCCGCGACGCCGATTCATGTCGAGGGCCGGCTTTCGGCGGCAGGTCCGGGCCGCTTCTATTTCAGCGGACGAATGAGCGGTACCAGCGAAATGCCTTGCCGGCGGTGCCTGGAGGACGTCAGAGTTGAGGTATCGGAGGATGAGCATTTCATCTTCTCGGCCGCGGCTGAGGAAGAGACTGACGATCCGGATGTGTTTCCTTTCGATCCCCAGGCGCACCAGCTCGACATGAGGCCGGCCGTCAGGGAAGCCTGGCTGCTCGCCGCGCCTGCGTTTGTGCAATGTCGTGAGGACTGTAAGGGGCTCTGCCCAACGTGTGGAACCGACTGGAACGTGGCCGATTGCGACTGCGAGCCGGTGACAATTGACAGCCGCTGGGAGAAGTTGCGCGCGATTCGCGACGACCTCTCCTAGAGCGTAACTACTTCATCCTGACATCAAATGGCCGTCCCGAAGCGACGTACCTCGAAGAGGAAGAAACGCGCGCGTAACACGCACAAGATTGCGCCCTCGATTGCGATCCAGAAGTGTCCGCGCTGCCAGAGCATGAAGCGTCCGCATCATGTTTGTGAGGAGTGCGGATATTACGACGGTGAGCAGCGAGTAGCAGCAAGGGAAGCATAGAGTTGGCGCGCATCGCGTTGGACGCCATGGGGGGCGACTTCGCTCCCAGGGCACCTATCGCCGGTGCGCTCCATGCTCTGAATGAGCTCGAGCCCGACCACGTGGTGCAGCTCGTCGGGCACAAAAGGTCCATTGAGAATCAGCTCAGCGCCCTGCTCGAAGGCGAGCTCGCCGGGTGCCGGCATGTGCGTGAGCGGATCACCATCGTCGACGCTCCGGGTACCATAGCGATGTCCGACAAGCCGACCGCGGCGCTACGGAGCGGATCGAACAATCCCGTCTCGGTCGGATTGAAGCTTCAGGTGGACGGGGAATCCGACGCATTTGTATCCGCGGGGAACACCGGCGCTCAGATGGCGGCCTCCGCACTCTTGCTGGGACGACATGCCGGACTTACGCGGCCGGCAATCGCCACGATTTTTCCAACTGCGCGCAAGCCCCTCGTTTTCCTCGACTCCGGCGCAAACGTCGACTGCTCCGCAAACGAGCTCGTACAGTTTGCCTGGCTCGGTTCGGTCTACGCTGAGTACGTGCTCGGCCGGCACAGGCCCGCGGTTGGCCTCCTGAGCATCGGCGAAGAGAAGGAGAAGGGAAATACCACCAGCAAAGCGGCATACGCTCTGTTCCAGAGCGCAGGCTTCAACTTTCACGGCAACGTCGAAGGTCGTGACCTTCCTGCCGGCGCGAGCGACCGCGGGCCGGTTGACGTCGTCGTATGCGACGGCTTCGTCGGCAATGTAGTGCTCAAGTTCTACGAGGCTGTCATGCCGATGATCGTCGGCCTTTTGACCGACGTGCCATCGTTTGACAAAGGGAAGCTCGAGGCGGCGCTAGGCCCGCTCGATTCTACTTCCTATGGCGGAGCGCCATTGCTCGGCGTTCGAGGCGTCAGCATCATCTGTCATGGGAACTCGTCGCCACGGGCGGTCAAGAACGCAGTGAAGGTTGCGGTGCGCGCAGTCGAGACGCGCGTGAACGAGCACATAGAAGAGCGTCTTCTCGGCCTCGTGTCGGCCCCGGGCACGGGACAGGTCGCGTGAAGCGGCCTATCGCGGCGGTGGTGGGCACCGGGCGAGGCCTTCCCGAAGGCGTGATGACGAATCACGACTTCGCCGCAATCGGGATCGAGACTTCGCACGAGTGGATCCTCGAGCGGTCGGGTATCGTCGAGCGCCGCATCGCCCGCAACAGCGAGACGACGTGCTCGATGGCGGCCGACGCCGCCCGGAAAGCCATGGAGCGCGCCGACGTCCACCCCGGACAGCTGGACACGATCATCCTCAGTACAGCTACGCCCGACCGCCTGCTGCCTTCGACTGCAGTCGATCTTCAAGCCGAGCTCGGCGCAGGCCGCGCCGCTGCATTCGATATTGGAGCTGCGTGCGCGGGCTGGCTCTACGCGATGACCGTGGCTGAAGGGATGATTACCTCCGGAACGTCCGAGACGGTTCTCGTCGTCGGTGCCGAGAAGATGAGCGCAATCGTCGACTGGAAGGATCGGGCAACGTGCGTTCTTTTCGGAGACGGGGCCGGAGCGGCGATTCTCCAGCGCGCGAAAACGGGCAAGGGAATTCTCTCCTCCTACATGAGAAGCGACGGAAAGCTCGCTGATCTGCTCTATCGTCCCGCGGGCGGTGCGACAAATCAGTTCTCGCAGCAGGTGCTCGACGAGCGGACGCACTACGTGAGGAT
>JALYJX010000483.1 GCA_030775065.1 Gemmatimonadota bacterium
GCGTCGGTCAATCAGATCATCGAACTCGCAACCGGCGGTCTGAAACCCGACCTCACGCTGTTCTTCGACATCTCGGTCGAGAACGCGCTGCGGAGAATGAATCTGCGCCATGAAACCGGCGAAGGCCGCAATCGCATGGATGCGGAAACCGGCGAGTTTTATTCGAACGTCCGAAAAGCGTATCTTAAAATTGCTGAAGCCGAACCGCAGCGATTTATCATTTTGGATGCGAACGGGTCGGTCGAAGAAACGCACGGGATGGTGGTCAAGCGAATAACCGAATTTTTGGAATGCAAAAACTGATCGGGAACGAGAGCGCGAGAGAGAGGCTGTTGCGACTGGTGATCTCGCGAAGGGTTCCCAATGCGCTTCTCTTCGCCGGTCCCGAGGGCGTAGGTAAAAAACAATTTGCTCTTGAACTGGCGCGGAGTTTTGTTTGTACAAACCCAAATGACGACGGCACCCCATGCGCCGAATGTTCCGCTTGTAAAAGGGTAGGCGAATTCTCGATCCCGACATTCGAGAAAGGTGAAGATTCGGATCATGTGTTCTTTAGCCAGCACCCCGACGTCGGGCTTGTGCTGCCGTTCAGGCGAAACCTGCGGGTCGGTGCGATCCGCGCTCTTGAAGCGGAATCCCACTTTCTTCCGTACGAGGCGGCGGTAAGAATCTTCATTGTCGACGACGCCGACAAAATGAATGACGCCGCGTCGAATGCGCTTTTGAAAACGCTCGAGGAGCCGCCACCGACATCGCACATCATACTCATCGCTTCGCGCGCCGACAGTTTGCTCGCGACCATTCGCTCGCGATGTCAGTCAATACATTTTTCACCCGTCGACAGCATCGAGATCGAAAAATTTCTGATCGGGACTGAAACGTTCTCACCCGAGGACGCCGCTGTCGCGGCGAGGGTTTGCGGGGGAAGCATCGGCCGCGCGTTGGGAATCGTTCCTTCGTCGTTTCGCACGCAACGGAGCGCGATGCTCGGGATCTTGAAAGCGGTCATTGCCGGCGACAAGCGCGTAATATTGGCGGCGTCCGAGGAAATGACCGACGCCAGGAACAAGTCCGAATACGAAGAAAAACTCGAGATCCTCGAGGGCCTTGTCCACGATGTATGGGTATGCCGAAACTCGCCGGGAAATCTTGAAATTCGAAACGTCGATATCCGTGAAGATCTCGAGCGGCTAGCCGAGCAGACCTCGTCGCGGGCACTTGCCGACTGGTTGAGCGAATTCGAAACACTTCGCGAGAATTTCGTGGTGAATATCAACCGCAAGATCGCCACCGACGCAATGCTGATAAAAATGGCTGCGGCTTCGAATGCCTAAATAACTCTGAGGAACAAATCCGGAGACGACGCGTCTAAACCTCTTTGAAGTGCTAAAATCTGGTTTGATAGGAGGAGTGGGTATGAATCGATTAGCGTATTCGTGTCTAGTTTTGTTGTCGTTTGGAATATTCTTACTTCCGGCTCAGGCTCAGGACGCCGAGCCGAAGAGCATAAAAGGCGGCGTCTTAAATGGAAAAGCTCTCAGTCTTCCGAAGCCGGAATATCCTGCCGAGGCGAAGACCGCCGGTCTCGAAGGTATGGTCTTTGTCGACGTTGAGATAGATGAAGCCGGCACGGTCTTTTCGGCGGTTGCCGCTACCGACACCCGCAAGGTTGCTAAATCAAGATCTGGTGAAGCTGAGCAGACGGATATTGAGCCGGCCGACCCGATCCTTCGCGACGCGGCAGAGCAAGCCGCGCTTCAAGCAAAGTTCTCGCCGACACTTTTGAATGGAGCTCCCGTTAAAGTTTCCGGAACGATAGTTTATAACTTTGTCGCGCGAAGCTCGACGTCTGATCGTTTAGCAAACGTCAACGGCGGTGTCTTGAACGGAAAGGCGCTCAGTCTTCCGAAGCCGCCTTACCCGGCGGCGGCGATAGCAGTTCGGGCCCAGGGCCCGGTCGTCGTCCAGATCACGATCGATGAGAACGGGGATGTCATTTCCGCATCCGCCGTTTCTGGCCATCCGCTCTTGAGGGCCGCGGCCGTGGAAGCCGCAAGAGCCGCAAAGTTCTCGCCCACGTTGCTCAGCGGCCAGCCGGTGAGAGTGGCGGGTGTGCTGACTTATAACTTCGTGGCGCCGCCCAAGGAAGACACCAACTAGATGCAGGATGTTGTGGGCGAAACCGTCGATATTTCGAGATCGTCCAATTTGGAAAGAATACTGGCCGCCGCCGGCGCCTCGGTAATTGTCGGAGGCTCGGCTGCGGTCTGGTACTTTGACCCCACGAAGGCAGGGTTTCTTCCCGTTTGCCCGCTCTACTCCCTGACCGGATTCGCATGTCCCGGCTGCGGATTGACGCGCGGCTTCCACGCGTTGTTTCACGGAGATGTATTAACCGCTCTCGATTACAACGCGCTGCTGCCGCTGTTTTCGTTGCTGATCGGGTTTGCGTTCGTGTCGCTCGTCTACTTCGCCTTGCGCGGCACGCGAATACCGATCAACTTACTTCATCCCAACGCGCTCTGGGTATTTCTTGTCTTGTTATTGGTGTTTGGAGTGACGAGAAATCTGCCGTGGTATCCGTTCACGGTTCTGTTCCCTTAAGAAGTTCGCCACAGAGGACATAGAGAAAAATAAAAACC
>JALYJX010000484.1:0-1642 GCA_030775065.1 Gemmatimonadota bacterium
GTCCATAGGGGATGTCTCCAGCCAAGGCACAGCGCACCTCACGTTCGAAGGAGGGGCTGTGCAGTTTAGAAGGAGTGTTACCTATGTACTTGGACAGATGTGTTACCTATGTACCCGGTCTGTACCGAGATTCACGTCCGGTTCTGCGAGGGGCTGGGGCTGAGATGCCCCGGCCTACTCACCCGTACTTCAGGGTCGGCGGCACGTGGCGCTATCTCGCCATCGTGATGGATCTCTTCTCGCGGCGTATCCTCTCGTGGTCATTGACGCGCCGTCGCACTTCGGCGGTCACGTGCGCGGTGCTCGTAGACGCAGCGCGTCACCGACCCGGGCGTGGCGTGATCTTCCATAGTGATCGAGGGTCGGAGTACATGGGAGCGCCCTTTTGCGCGCAGGTAACACAGCTGGGCTTTCTGCAGAGTGCCAGCGTCCGGGGGCCAGGCGACAATGCACACGCCGAATCGTTTTTTCATTCTCTCAAGGCCGAACTTACCCGCGGAGCCATGTTTCCAACCGATCGTGCTCTGAATCTTGCGCTCCAGACATATATGCAGTACTACAACGCCACCCGCCTTCACTCGAGTCTCAACTATCTCTCGCCGCTTGCCTTTGAACAGTGCGCGGCGTAAACAATGAGTGTCAACGAAAGTGATGCAAGATCCCGGTCGATCTGTGGAAGCTCGCTACGCTCGCATTTCGTTTGGTTCGCCCGCAGCTTAACTGAAGGTGTTAGGCTGAAACAGGATGGAGACGATGACCTCATTACTTTTCCACCATTTGACAGGCACAACCGCACTTCATCGCTAGGAGGGATATATGCCAGCAAAAGATACTCGGTGGTCGATTAGAGCTAGATGTCACATGAATTACATGTTGTTGCTGCTGGCCGCAGCTCTATGGCCCGGCTCAGTTGAGGCAGCTAGCGTGCAGGCATCAAAGGACTGTTCGGTTTCTCCGTGTACGGTCATGACGGCATCATTCACGATTATTGGGACACCGAAGACTATCTCGTGGGCTGCTACTTACACTGGCAGTGCCACTCAGGGACACAGCTTTTACTTGACAACGAACCCCGCTTCGAATCTGAATGATATAGAGCTGACCAAAACGGGCCAACTCTCTGGGACCAAGGTGTTGACTGCCGGGACCTATTACATAAGCATCAAACTTGCTTCGATGGGACCTGGGTTCTATTCAATTACCTACAACCCGTCGTCAACGGGTGATCCACACCTCACTACTATTAATGGAGCGCGCTATGACTTCCAGGCCGCTGGCGAGTTCATCTTTCTGCGTGATTCTAAAGGTCTAGAAATCCAAGTCCGCCACACGCCCGTCTCGACGAAGGCCAACCCCGGAGACGAACGGGCCGCGTGCGTCAGTATCAATACAGCGGTTGCCGCGAGAGTAGGAAGCCACCGAGTGACTTACGAGCCGAACCTCAGTGGTGTGCCCGATCCCAGCGGTCTTCAACTCCGCGTTGACGGTGCGCTGGCCGACCTGGGCGAGCGACGTATCGACCTCGGCAACCGCGGTCGCATCATGAGAACGAACGTAGCTGGCGGGCTGAGGATCGACTTCCCAGACGGGACCTACTTGTTCTTGACGCCTGGCTGGTGGGCTGATCAGGGCAAGTGGTACC
>JALYJX010000484.1:1652-2638 GCA_030775065.1 Gemmatimonadota bacterium
GCGAAGGATTTGGGATCGCGGGTGCCATTGGGCCAGACACATGGTTGCCGGCGCTTCCGGACGGCGGCTCGATGGGCCCGCTGCCGCAGACCTCCCACGACCGCTATGTGGGCCTTAACCAGAAATTCGGGGACGCCTGGAGGGTAACCGACGCAAACAGTCTCTTTGACTATGCATCCGGCACATCGACTAGCACATTCACCAACCGGAGTTGGCCCCCGGAGCGCCCACCGTGCGAAGTCCCAGGAACGACACCCGCGGAACCCATCGCCGAGAATCTCGCGAGAGCGGCGTGCCAGGCGGTGAGGGGGGGCGAGAACGCGAACTGCGTCTACGACGTGATGGTGACCGGCAATCCCGGTTTCGCGCCGACCTACGCCCTCAGCCAGGGCCTGGTTGCCGACGCGGTCAGCGAGACGGCTCCGTCGAGATTGATCTGGATCCTGTTAGGATTGCTTCTGGGCGTCTTGATCGCGCTGATGATTTGCCTGCTGAGGCGCAAGAGGGCACGGCCGTGATAGTGACGTGCTGTGGAACGGCGATGCCGCTGAGCGTCGCCGACGACGAGGCGCGTAGAATCCTATTCCCTCTGGCTCATCGTTTACGGATTCTTGGGGACGATCCAAACTTCTATCCGAAGAGCGCCTAACAATGCCTTGCAGCTGACTGCCTACAGCCTCTGCTCCTGCGTCGCTCCGGCTTTCGGCAGCAGCTGAAGGCTAGCGTTGAGGCTGTAGAAAAAGCCTGATTTCATCGTGCACGGGCATGCGAGATGGCGCGGATTCGCTCGCGTCATCCGATGCCGTGCATGTATCGATTGGATACGCGGAAATCGCGCATGTTGCGTCGGGACGTGCTGGCCCTCGGCGTTGCCTTACGCTGCGTACCCGTGGTTGGCGAGCTTTTCGATGTTGTGGACCAGGCAGAAGAGCTTCCATTGCCCATCGACTTTCGTTCGCCCACGCAGCGTGAAGCGATCAAGCCCT
>JALYJX010000485.1 GCA_030775065.1 Gemmatimonadota bacterium
GGCGGACGAGCTGGAGCAGGAGGTCCTCGAGCGCTGGAAGCGCGAAGATCTCTTTGCCCGCACGCTGCGCGCCGGCGAGGGAAAGCCGTCGTTCGTCTTTTTCGAGGGACCGCCTACGGCCAACGGCCGCCCCGGCATCCATCACGTTCTATCGCGAACGATCAAAGACCTCTTCTGCCGCCATCGCGCGATGAAAGGTTTTTACGTCGCACGGCGTGCCGGCTGGGATACGCATGGGCTGCCCGTGGAGATCGAGGTGGAGAAGCAGCTCGGCATCAGCGGCAAGCAGCAGATCGAGGAGATCGGTGTCGAGAAATTCAACGCGCTCTGCCGCGAGAGCGTCTGGCGTTACAAGGCAGACTGGGAAAAGATGAGCGAGCGAATCGGGTTCTGGCTCGATCACGACCACGCTTACATCACCTACACCAACGAATACATCGAGAGCGTCTGGTGGGCGCTCACCACTCTCTACCAGCGCGATCTCCTTTACCGCGGCCACAAGATTCTTCCGTATTGTCCGCGCTGCGGCACAGCGCTGTCGAGCCATGAGGTCGCACAGGGCTGGAAGGATGTCAAAGATCCCAGCCTGTACATCGCCATCGACCTCATTTCTTCCGCAGACTCGGCAACGACTGAGAAGCGGGGAAGGCGTCGAATTCTCGTCTGGACAACCACTCCCTGGACGCTCGTCTCGCACGTGGCGCTCGCCGTCAATCCGGGGCTCGATTACCTGGAGCTGACGAAACGGGACGGCGATGGATCGGAAACGATCATTCTCGCCGAGTCGCGCGCGGCCGCGGTGCTCGGTGATGACTACACCGACCGCTGGGAGACAGCCGCAAGGCTGACCGGCGCTCAGCTGGAGGGCGCGAGATATTCTCGCCCGCTGGACTGGGTCGAGCTCGGTGAAGGCAGGCACGAAGTGATCGTCGCCGAAAGCTTCGTCTCGTCAGAGGATGGCACCGGCGTGGTGCATATGGCGCCGGCGTTCGGAGCGGACGACTACGCTTCCGGTCAGAGAAACGGATTGTCATTCGTGCAGCCCGTAGATCAGCGTGGAGAATTTCCGGCCGACATGCCCGTGGTTGGGGGAATGTTCGTCAAGGCCGCCGATCCTAAAATCATCAGGGAGCTCGAGCGGCGCGGCGTTCTGTGGAAGGCAGGGCAAATCGAGCATCCGTATCCGCACTGCTGGCGGTGTGAGACCCCACTCCTCTATGTCGCGCGCGGCTCGTGGTTCATCCGAACTACCGCGTTTCGTGACGCGATGCTGACCCGGAATGCTCGAATGGACTGGCATCCGCCGGAATCCGGAACCGGACGGTTCGGGGAATGGCTCGAGAACAACATCGACTGGGCAATCTCGCGCGACCGCTACTGGGGAACGCCGCTGCCACTCTGGCTCTGCGACGCAGACGAGTCGCACGTGGAGGCAATCGGAAGCTTCGAGCAGCTGGAGAAGCGCCTCGGCGAGCCGCTCGGCGAGACGTTCGACGCGCACAAGCCGTACATCGACCGGCACGAATGGAAGTGTGAGGTGTGCAGCGGGACGATGCGGCGCGTCCCGCAGGTGATCGACACATGGTTCGACTCCGGGTCCATGCCCTTTGCGCAGTGGCACTTTCCCTTCGAGAATCGCGAGGAGCTGAAAAAAAACTACCCGGCGGATTTCATCGCCGAAGGCGTGGATCAGACGCGGGGATGGTTTTACTCGCTGCTTGCGATCGCCACTGGACTCGGTGACGCGCTCCCACGCAACACACTCGCGCATCAGGCCGAGGTTCAGGACGCAGTGGATACGGCGCCGTTTCGCTCGGTGGTCGTGAACGACGTGGTGCTTGACGCCGACGGGATCAAGATGTCGAAGAGCCGTGGAAACGTCGTCGATCCCAACGTGGTTCTGCCTCGGTATGGCGCGGATGCGGTGCGACTCTTTTTCGTTGCGTCGAGCCAGGTATGGATGCCGAGGCGGTTCGACGAGTCCGGAATCCGCGATACGGCCGGACGATTCCTCCTAACTCTCAAGAACGTTTACAGCGGAATCTTTGCGCAGTACGCGAATTTCGGATGGGAGCCTTCGGCGCTGGATCCGGTTGCAGCCGAGCGGCCTGAGATAGATCGCTGGATTCTTTCCCGGCTCGCCGGCGTGGAGCGGCAGGCCGACGGGCTGCTCGAGCGGTACGATGCGACGCTGGCAGCGCGCGCGGTGATGGATTTCTTCGTCGACGACGTATCGAACTGGTACGTGCGCCTGAACCGTCACCGGTTCTACGATGTAGACGGAGCCGACAACCGCGCGGCGTTCGCGACGCTTCACGAGGTTCTCGTTGTTTCATGTCGTCTGCTCGCGCCGTTCGCTCCCTTACTCACCGACTGGATTCATACGGAGCTGACCGGAGACTCGGTACACCTCGCAGCCTACACGCGCGCGGCAGCGCAGGAGAGGGACGCCGCTCTCGAGAAGGCGATGGATCACCTGCGGACCCTCGTCACGCTCGGGCGGGCTGCGCGGGAAGACGCCGGAGTAAACGTTCGCCAGCCGCTTCAGCGAATGGTGTGCGTCGTGCCTGGAGGAGGCTCACTCGATCCAAGTGTCGGTGAAGGGGGTATGGAGAAGCT
>JALYJX010000486.1:0-1226 GCA_030775065.1 Gemmatimonadota bacterium
CGCTCCTTGATCTCGATGACTTTGTTGAAGTCGCTTTCTATGTAGCGCTTCCCGGTTTCAACCTCCCCCTCGATCAGGTTATCGTCGGGTGTGTAGACGTACTCATCGAGCGTCGTCGAGATCTGCTTCACCTTGAACGGCGTGAGATACCCGTCGTTGATGCCCTCCTTGAGCGAGTAGACATAAACCGGATCTCCGAAGTAGGCATAGGTGTCCACGTTGTCGTTGCGCTTCGGCGTTGCAGTGAGGCCGAGCTGCACCGCTGGAGCGAAGTGATCAAGTATGTCGCGCCAGTTGCTTTCGTCGTTGGCACCGCCGCGATGGCATTCGTCGATGACTATGAAATCGAAGAAATCAGGCGGATACTCGCCGAAATACGGCGACGGCTTACCGTCTTTGGGCGGGCCACTCATGAAGGTTTGAAAAATGGTGAAGAACAGACTGCCGTTCTTCGGCACTTTGCCCTTCTTCCGGATGTCGGCTGGCTCGATACGAACGAGCGCGTCCTCGGGAAAGGCGGAGAATGCGTTGTAGGCTTGGTTCGCGAGGTTGTTTCTGTCCGCAAGGAAGAGGATGCGCGGGCGGCGCGATGGTTCGCGGCTCAGGTTCCAGCGGCTGTGAAACAGCTTCCACGCAATCTGAAACGCGATGAATGTCTTCCCAGTTCCAGTTGCGAGCGTGAGCAGAACACGCTGGCGATTCCGGGCAATGGCATCCATGACACGCTCGATGGCAATGTCCTGATAGTAGCGGCTTGGATGCGAGCCGCCCTTGTCTTCGAAAGGGACTGCGGCGAACCGGTCACGCCAGGCATTCACTTTAGCGAAAGTCAGGCTCCAGAGCTCGTCCGGCGTCGGGTAGGCACTCACTTCGCCTTCCTTGCCGGTCCCCATATCGACGCCGTAGATCCCCTGACCATTTGTCGCATAGGCGAAACGCACGGCCAACTTGCCAGCGTAGTCTTTGCCCTGCGCTATCCCGAGCGTCAGAGGAGCAGCGAATGTCTTTGCCTCGACCACCGCCAGCTTGTGATTACGGTATTCCAGTACGTAATCCGCGGTGACGGATCTCCCGCGTCGACCGTAACCTTCGATTCGGCCAGGCGCGATCAAGTACTCGCGTCGAATACGGCTTCCCTCAACAACGCCCCACCCCGCCGCCCTTAATGCGGGGTCTATGTGCTCGGCTCTGGTCTCGGCTTCGTTCACGCGTCGCCAGCGTTACCC
>JALYJX010000486.1:1236-2619 GCA_030775065.1 Gemmatimonadota bacterium
TGACGGACAAGTCCAATCACATACGGAATGTCTGCGAGGCTTGAAACTCCGACTTCTACATTCCCATTTCCCCAGCGACCGAGACCTGTCACATCTCTGCAAAGCCCCTTTGGATCAGTCAGATCCTCGAATGGCATGTTAAGTGTGAGACGCAGCCGTTTGGCTTGGGGAACGATATCCACGAAGTTCGTTTCGGCCTTGTAGGCGACATAGAGCTTCAGAAACTCCTCGGTGACGCACGGATCAAGCGCGAGGACTGCCTTCCGGAAGCTCTCAAATACCGGTCGCATGGGGGGCCCGAGAAGGTTTGGATGGTCGTCAATCGTGTATTGCGTCACAGCAGTCGGCCTGGGCCGGTAGGCTTCCAGAACATCGGCCTGCAGCACTGGGGATGACCAAACCTTAAGCGCACGATCCGCGAGCTTGCCAGCGCGAGTCTGAATGGCTGTCTCGTCCCATACCTCCAGTGTGCCAAGACCCTGATTAAGATGCAGTGGGCTTTGCTTTAGGCCCTTCTCCGGCGCATTGGGCATCTCCCGCTTGTCGGCGAAGGGACGGTCACTGTAGTCAGAGTTGTAGGCCGTAAGCGTCAGATTGCCGAGCGTGTGCAGCCAAGTATCCTGAATTCGCTGCCAGTCCGGGCCCAACTCTTCGCGCCATTCCAGGGACAAGTCTTTGTTCTGCGGCAGGATGTGTTCGATGGTGTATTCGTCAACCGCCACGCGTTCTCTCCGCCCGTGGTTTTCCAAGCGCCGGAGCCAATAACTGCGCGAGCGGAAGTTGTAGAGGTCACGAGTATGCAAGTCCCGCCGGAACTCTTCGTCAGAAGGAAAGCGCCTGTACGAAGGCAGCGTCAGAAAGTGCGCCTGAATACTCTCGAGGTAACGGTCCTTCTTCAACGCTTTGGTGAATGTTGCGAATGTCTTGTTCATCGAGTTGGTCGGGACGGCGCAGATCGCACGACGGAAGACATATGCCTCGATCCATCGCACTGTAGCCAGCAAGTCGCCCTTTGAGAGGGTATCGGCTTTGTAGTCGTGATACAGCTCTAAAAGAAACGGATAAGCCACATCCACTTTCAGCTCACGTAAATCGTGAAAGGCAAGTTTGAGGTCGGCGTCGGGCTCCGTGCCAAGCGCCATCGCACAGAAATGTCGGGCGTAGTCTCGTATCTCACGAACAAGGCTCTCTATGTGACTGTTGTCGTCCAATGCGTTGGCGCGAGAGGCTCGTGCGTGTCCCTTGAAAGCGTCATAGACCGCATTGATGTTGGGGATCTCGCCGGTCTTGACAGTGAGGTAGTGGCGCATGAAGCCATCAAAATGGGTTGCATAGGCCTCCTGCCCGAAGTCGACTTCCATTGGGCGCCAGAACTGCTCATAC
>JALYJX010000487.1 GCA_030775065.1 Gemmatimonadota bacterium
GTAGAACAACGTGCCGACGCCAAACAGGGCCCCAAACGCGAACGTATAGATCGTAACCTGAATGTTGTGCGTAAGGATTGTAGTGGCGCCAACCTGGTTAGCCTGGTTTAGGTCTTCCCACCAATGCGTTTTGGTTTCAATCACCAGCTCGCGAAACGCCGGCGGGACGCCCATCAGTTCTGAAAAGTCCGGGTCGCGATAACTTCCCACGAAACCAATTACACTGAAGAGCAGGAACACAAGAAACGCGAGGCCGGTGTAGCGCCAGGTGCGACGAAAGGTGCGCGGAAACTCGCGGGCGAAGAAAGCCCGGATGCGCTCGCCTCCTTGAGCGTCGGCCCGGTAGATGCGGCCATGCGCGCGAATGACAAGGCTGTTCAGATAGTTAATCAGCCGCGGATCGCGCGACTCGGCGCGTGCTATGGCCAGGTCAGAAGCCGTACGGCGATAGATGCGACCCAGTTCGCGCACTTCCTCACGGTGCAAGCGTTTGAGAGAAGTCCGATCAAGCCGGGCAAGCAGCTCCTCGAGACGCTGCCAGGCATTCTTACGATTGTTGATGAACGGGCCGTTAGCCATTGCCGATTTCCAATTGCCGATTGCCGATTTTGTGATTGCCGAGCCGCATATTAACTCTCACAGAGTAGCAAAGGATTGTTGAAGATCGTAAATTGGCATTCGGCATTGGAAATTCGAAATGAAAAACGAGCAGTTAACAATCGGCAATCGGCAATTGGAATTTGGCAATGACGACAATCGACAATCGGCAATTGGCAATGCCCTTGTCGAGTGTGTGCCCAATTTCAGCGAAGGTCGCAAGATTGAAATAGTCGAGCGTCTGGCAGACGCTATCGCGGGGGTGGAGACCGCCTGCGTGCTGGACACCCACATGGATCCGGATCACAACCGATCTGTGATTACCTTTGTGGCGGCGCCGGAGATGGTTGTGGAGGCTGCGGTTCGGGTCGTGGCTCTGGCAGCTGAATTGATCGATATGCGCCGCCACACGGGACAGCATCCGCGGCTGGGTGCTACGGATGTACTGCCCTTTGTGCCCGTTCGCGGAGTGACTCTTGACGACTGTGTGAAGCTGGCCCGTCAGGCGGGCGAACGGATAGCGCGAGAACTCTCCATCCCGGTCTTTTTTTATGAACGCGCTGCGCTGAAACCAGATCGCGTAAACCTGGAAGACGTACGTCGAGGCGCGCTCGAGTTGCTGCGCGAGCAGATAGCGCACGAACCCACTCGCGCACCCGACATTGGTCCCCTCAGCGTGCACGAAACTGCGGGCGCAATCGCCGTGGGTGCTCGGCTGTTTCTCATAGCTTTCAACGTCAATCTTCGCACTTCCGATCTAACCATCGCGCGCCAGATCGCCCGCTCAGTGAGAGCCCGACAGGGAGGGCTGCTCTTTTTGAAAGCCCTGGGATTCGAATTGAGCACGCGCGGCCTGGTGCAGGTTTCCATGAATCTGGTGAATTATGGAGAGACCGGGATGCATCAAGCCTATGACGCCGTACGTCGTGAAGCTGACAAACTCGGAGTTGAGATCGCGAGCACCGAGATTGTCGGGCTTGTGCCGGAGAATGCTCTGGACACGACAGCGGAGTATTTTCAGAAGTTGGAAAATTTCACAACGGATAAGATCCTGGAATCGCGCATGCGGGCGTGTGAATAGCTCGCTGGGAAAGCAATTGGGCCGCGGATTTGCGCGGATCACGCGGATCTGAACCTAGGAGGCCATTGAGTCGAACTCTGTGTCCGGCAAGTCAGTTCAATTAATCAGTCATCAGTTCCTCTTCAGATCCGCGTTTTCCGCGTAAATCCGCGGCTAATTTTTCAGTGATCCGAGGTTGATCAACGCCGCGCGCAGCCGCCGGTGCCCTTGCATCAACTTCAAATACCGGGCTTCGTACGCGCCCGCCTTCGCACGAATGATACGAACCACGGCCTCCTTCTCACTATCGGTCCAGCGGTTCAGATCGGGAATGAGGTCAAGCACTACCGCGAAATCACTCAACACTGAAAGCTCAACTTCCCGCCACTCCCGAATAGGAATACCCAGAGCCCGAGCCACCTTCTCAACTGACGCAGCGCGGATTTTCTGCGCATCGCCACCGAAGCGCGCCGCCATCCGGCGCTGGACCGCCAGGCCTATGCTGCGAACCTGAAATCGATCCCAATCGCCAACTGTCGACTCGTCCAGTTCGAATATCATCGGGCCACCGGCAAGCCGGCGCAAAACCGCTTTCGAGGTGCGATAGGAAGGTCGGCGAGACATCTTTCTTTCCTCGGTGAGAGTAAGCTTGAGCAATTCCGGTCGGGTGGGCCGAAACCCAAGCTTCCGATAGAACCAGAACGCTCCTGACTCGATACCTTCTTCGTTTTCATACCCAATCTGATAAGGGTCAAGCGAGAAGGCAGTGACGCCCAGCAGGTGGCGAAAGATGTTCAGTGTGCGCGCGTAAAGCCAGGCCGTCTCGCCGTCGCGAAAACTGTAGTAGAGGTTGAAGCCGCTCTCCATCCGCTCAAACAAAGATATCCCTTCGAAATACCCGACCGGCACTCCGTTCTTAAAAATCATGGCGGCATGGTAGGCACGCAACGGCAGCCTAAGTC
>JALYJX010000488.1 GCA_030775065.1 Gemmatimonadota bacterium
GTTGACGGGGGCGCCTACATCCATCAGGATTTCGAAAGGCGGCGACCTCGCGACCAGCATTGGCACCTATCGGACGAGCTTCAACAGTCCCAGCGGCCCGGTCGTCGACAGCGGGTCGTACGTCACTGTTCTCCAGAAGATCGGCGGCCAGTGGAAGATCGTCAACGAGGGCGTCACGAGCCACGCTCCGATGCCCACTGTAGTGGTCTTCGATACGGTTACCACGATGGGAATGACCGCTGGCGCAGCGCTTTCCTGGACCGACCTCAAGGCGCCCGGCTTCGCGCCCGGTGCCAAGCTGGCCGTGATCCACGGTGATCCAGGAGGGACAGGCGACTACACCGTGCGCCTTCAGTTCCCCGATGGATATCAGTTCCCGGTCCACTGGCACCCCAAAGCCGAGCACGTGACCGTGCTCTCGGGAGCGTTGCTCCTCGGCATGGGCGGCCAGGTCAATGCCTCTGCCGTCAAGACGTATCAGCCCGGAGATTTTCTGTATTTGCCGGCAAGGAACCCGCACTTTGGCGGAGCGAAGGGCGCGACCCTAATTCAGCTTCACGGAATTGGGCCGTTCACGATAAACCTCGGGACCCCGTAGCAGTCGGGAGTACTCCGCGGACGCGGTGGCAGTAATGAGAGCCGGTCAAAGCCGGCTCTCATTGCTTCACCGATAAAGTCGGTCGAGCACCGCCCGCGCCACTGCAGCTACAACCTCCGGCGATTTCGGCTGCGCCGTTCGCGTCGCAACGATGAAGTGGGCGTTACTTCCGGCGAGAACGTGAAGCGTGGTACCGGCAGCTAGCCAGGCATCCTCACCAATTCCGGACACATGTCGTACTGAACCGGGATACTGCCGAAAGTAAGCCTCCCGCTGGGACAGGTACGCAGCCGAGTTTCGTTCGGACGCAGGCGGCACGATGATGGTGATCGCAACGATGTCGGTCGGCGTGTCGTAGCTGCAGATCGTACTGGTTCGGGCAGGGCGCCCTTCCCTTCCGGAGTTGATAAGCTCTTCGATGTCAGGCACACGGCGCGCCTGCCTCACGCGCAACCCTGTTGCAACAGACACTTCGCCTCGTGTGAGAAGCACGCAGGGGTTTTCAGGCAGGGATGCAATCCGACGCGGCGCGACAGGCGATGGCGGCCCACCCGCCTCGGGGCCTCCGCCGCCGCCCGAGCTGCAGCTCGCGACAGCGATCAGCATCGCACATCCACGCGCAAGGTTGAACAAGCGTGTCATGACGGGGCGTCCAACGCGCGAATCATGGGAAAATTCCGCGCTCCTGATAAGCGAGCGCAACCTTCCCAATCGCATTGATGAAAGCCGCCGTCCGCAAATCCACTCCGCGATCTTTCTGAATCGCCCGTAGCTCGGCGTAGGCGGCTACCATGGTTTCTTCGAGGCCGGAGTTCACGAGCTCTTCCTCATTCACGGTCGAGGTAGCGTGGTCGCGCTCCTCCGGTGGGAAATTCAATCCGGTAAGATGCTCGATGCCCTCGAGGATCCTCTCGTTACTCTTCTCGGAAAATCGCTTTTCCATCCGGCCGAAGCGCATGTGGGAGAGATTCTTCACCCACTCGAAGTAGGAGACCGTCACTCCACCCGCGTTCGTGTAGATGTCCGGGACGATGAGCGTCCCGCGCGAGAGCAGCCGCTCGCTCGCGTCGGCCGTGATCGGCCCGTTCGCCCCCTCGACTATTATCTTCGCGCGGATGCGGTCGACGTTCTCACCGGTGATCTGGTTTTCCAGCGCCGCCGGAACGAGAATGTCGCATTCCACCTCCAGAGCCTCCGAGCTCGTCGCGATGTCGCGCGCACCGGGAAAACCGAGGATCGACCCGGTCTCCTTTCGATGCGCCATGACGTTTTCCAGATCGAGCCCGCGGTCCAGGAAAATCGCACCTTCGCGCTCGGCGAGCGCGACGAGAAGTCCGCCGCCTTCCTGAATGAATTTCGCCGCGTGGTACCCAACGTTGCCGAGCCCCTGAACCACTACACGCTTCCCGCCGACCCCAGGCGTAATGCCGAGCGGAGCCACGTCCTCGGCAAAGCACACGGCCTCACGCAGCGCGAAGTAAACCCCGCGGCCGGTGCTCTCCGCGCGTCCTCGAACCCCGCCCTGCGTGACGGGCTTCCCGGTCACACATCCGTACGCGTCGATCGACCCGGGCGCGAGCGACGCGTACGTGTCGAGAATCCACGCCATCTCCCGTGGTCCGGTACCGTAATCTGGCGCGGGCACATCCACCCCCGGCCCGATAAGATTCTTCGTGAAGAGCTCGTAAGTGTACCGGCGGGTGACTCGCTCGAGCTCGGCTTCGGAGTAATGCCTCGAGTCGATGCGCACAGCCCCCTTTGCGCCGCCGAACGGCACGTCAACGAGTGCGCATTTGTAGGTCATCAAGGCTGCCAGGGCCGAGACTTCGTCCTCATCCACATGAGCTGCGAACCGGATCCCGCCCTTCGTGGGAAGCCGGTGCACACTGTGCTGCGCGCGCCAGCCGTGAATCACCTCGATGGTCCCGTCATCGCGTTTGAGCGGGAAGCTGATCCGGAAGACGGAATTGCACTCCTTGATCTGCTCGAGAAGTCCCGGGGGATGG
>JALYJX010000489.1 GCA_030775065.1 Gemmatimonadota bacterium
GTAATATTCATTGGCTTCCGATCTATAAACATCTAACTCCGGAGTAAAGACAAAGCCTCCGGCGAAATGTTCCACCGGAGGCTTTTGTCAGTCGCAGTTTATTTGCGAGGCAGGCTTAGTAGCGCGAGCCGCCGTTGCGACCACCGCCGCCACCGCCGCCGCGATCTTCGCGGGGCTTGGCTTCGTTGACGTTCAGCGCCCGTCCGCCCAGGTCCGTACCGTTGAACTTCTGGATCGCCGCCGCGCCTTCTTCCTTCGTTGACATCTCAACGAAGCCGAAGCCGCGTGAGCGACCTGTTTCGCGATCTTCAATCAAGGATACGCTTTCGACGGTACCCGCCTTTGCGAACATTGCTTGCAGATCATCTTTGGAAGTCTCAAAAGAGAGATTACCAACATAAAGTTTCATAGTCATAGTTTCTTACCTTTTCCCTGATGGGATGTTCCCTCCAGACTTCTCCTTTGGGGACTTAACAGAAGCCGCATGCGGAACATGGTAGCTTCCCAATTTGCTAAGGACGTTGGGATTTACATATCCATGCCGCCGGGCATTGCCCGTGGCTTGTCATCTTCCTGTAGCTCAGAAATGAGGGCTTCCGTTGTTAGCATTAAGCCCGCGATTGATGCGGCGTTTTGCAATGCGCAACGCGTGACTTTCGCGGGATCGATAATCCCCGCGGCCACAAGGTCCTCAAAAGTTTCAGTGGCGGCGTTGTAGCCGAAGTTAGCGTCTTTGCTGGCGCGAACCTTCTCTACTATTACCGCGCCTTCTTTGCCGGCGTTTTGTACGATCTGACGCAGCGGCTCTTCCAGCGCACGCCTCACGATGGTGACACCAATTTGCTCATCGTGATCGCCGGTGGTCTCACCATCCTCGTCTTCTTCGAAGATTATGAACTTGTCCAATGCCTTCGCGGCACGAATTAGGGCGACGCCCCCGCCGGCCACAATTCCTTCTTCAACAGCCGCACGAGTGGCGTTCATAGCGTCTTCAACGCGCGCTTTCTTTTCTTTCAATTCAGTTTCAGTGGCCGCGCCCACGCGGATCACTGCGACTCCGCCAACCAGTTTCGCGAGTCGCTCCTGCAGTTTCTCGCGGTCGTAGTCTGACGAGCTATCTTCAATTTGGGCCTTTAGCGTTTTCACGCGACCTTTTAAGTCGTCGGTGTTGCCGGCGCCATCGATGATGATCGTGTCGTCTTTGTTGATCGTCACCTTCTTGGCGCGTCCCAGGTCTTCGACTTTGACGTTCTCGAGTTTGATGCCGAGGTCTTCGCTGATGACCTTACCGCCGGTCAGAATCGCAATGTCCTGCAGCAACTCCTTGCGTCGATCGCCAAATCCTGGCGCTTTGACTGCCACCACGTTGATCGTGCCGCGCAATTTGTTGACAACCAGTGTTGCCAGGGCTTCCCCTTCAACATCTTCCGCGATAATCAGAATCGGCTTGCCCAACTTGGCGACCTGCTCAAGAATCGGCAGCAAATCTCTCATCGAAGTAATCTTCTTTTCGCTCAGCAAAATCACCGGATTCTCGAGCACGGCTTCCATCTTTTCGGCGTCGGTGATGAAGTAAGGCGACAGGTAGCCGCGATCAAACTGCATTCCTTCGACAAATTCCAAATCCGTTTCCATCGTCTTCGCATCTTCGACGGTAATTACGCCATCTTTTCCTACCTTTTCCATCGGCTTGGCGATCATTTCGCCGATGGCGGCGTCACCGTTTGCCGAAATCGTACCGACCTGCGCAATCATGTCGCCGGCGACCGGCTTGGACAGTTTCTTAATTGTCGCAGTCGCGCGCTCAACTGCTTTGTCGATTCCGCGCTTCAAGGCCATCGGGTTTGCCCCTGCGGCGACGGTTTTCACACCTTCTCGATAAATCGCCTGCGCCAGCACGGTGGCGGTGGTTGTACCATCGCCAGCAACGTCGCTGGTCTTCGACGCCACCTCGCGCACCATCTGGGCGCCCATGTTTTCCATTGGGTTCTTAAGGTCAATCTCTTTTGCCACGGTCACACCGTCTTTGGTGATTGTCGGGCTGCCATAGGATCTACCGAGAACGACGTTGCGTCCTTTGGGACCAAGCGTGATTTTCACCGCGTCGGCGAGTTGATTGACGCCACGCAGAATTGCCGCACGAGACTCTTCACCATGAACTATTTGCTTTGCCATACTTTTATTCTTTTCTCCAATTCAAACTGCTATTAAAACTTCCGACGCTAGCGGGCCCAACGGACCTACTTGCCCTTCTTGCCGCCGCCAGCCGCGCCGGCGCGGGTAATGATTCCGAGAACCTCATCCTCGCGCATAATCAACAGGTCTTCACCGTCGATCTTGATTTCCGAACTGCTGTACTTGCCAAAGAGGACTCGGTCGCCCTTCTTAACATCCAATGGTTGGCGCGTTCCGTCGTCCTTGTATTTTCCCTCTCCGGCCGCGATTACTTCGCCTTCCTGGGGTTTTTCTTTCGCGCTGTCGGGGATGATGATGCCGCCGCGAATCTGCTCGCCTTCGTCAATGCGCTTCACAATCACGCGGTCATGTAATGGTCTGATATTCGTCATTATTACCTAATCTCCCTTGTTATCTACGCTGTAGACT
>JALYJX010000490.1 GCA_030775065.1 Gemmatimonadota bacterium
GAGCGGCACAAAGTGCAAGCTCTGCGGCATCTCGATGGCGTCGACCGACGGTCAGAACGACCTGTGCCAGCAGCGATTGGCCGCAGCGATCCTTGCTGTCCTCACCGACTCGCAAAATCACATCAGATCCACCGACAACCACGCCATGGTCCTGCAATCCCGGCTGGTGGCGTGCGAAAAGGCCATCGACGACATGACGCGCCGGCTCGATGCCGTCGCCAAGGCTGTCGACGCGCTCGTGTTCGACGCCGACATGGCGTCCGCCCAGGAGGCCGCCATGTTCCCGGACCAGGACGAGAACCCCGACACCGCCGACCCGCTGAGCGGCGAGCCGGATGCCGACCAAGATGCCGCGGAGACACCGCATGAGTGAGCCGGAAGAACCAGTCGGCATTCCGATCTCGGCGCTGGAAATCGCGGCGCGCGCGGCCGCGCAGTGGTTCCAGCACGCCACGCTGCCGGCGCCCCAGCGCAATCGCCTCTGGGCGCGGCACGTCGCCAAGGACAGCGGCCTCATCGTGCCGGACGAACTCTCTCTCTCCCGCTGGCGACTCAAGCAGGAGAAGGGCCTGCTCGCCATGCTGGCCGCCGCCCTGGCCGAAACCGAAGCGCTCCCGATCGTCGCGCACCAGCAGGCCCCGACGAAAGGTTCCTGCATGGCCTGCCAGCGCGGTGCAACCCGCAAGATGGGGCCGCGCGGACCTTTCCACGTCATGCTGCCCAACATCGCGCTCGCCTGCTGGGCGCCAGGCGCCGCGGCCGAGCCGCCCGCCGAGACCGAGCCGGCGAAGGAGGGCGCGTGAGCGAGAAACCTCGCAAGTGGTGGGACGATTCGATGGACTTGCCGGCCGGGAAGACGTGCGGTGATTGCCGGCGATTCAGGAGGTGCGTAGCGTTCATCGGCGCTTCGTTGAAACCAACGAACATCTGGTGCGATTGGTCGCCGTCGCAGTTCGTCGCCGCTGTCGAGCCCACCCCACCCGGCGCGGGCGTGGCGCCATGATCGCGGCGCTATTCGTCGCTCGCGGCGGCTGCTACTACGGTCTGCCCGACGTCGATCCGTGGGACGAAGAGCGCGACGCCAGGAGATACGCCGGCCCGTGGCCGGTGGTGGCGCATCCGCCGTGTGAACGGTGGGGCAGGTACTGGGGCGGCGGCCCGATGCTTGCGCGCACGCCACGACAAAAGAAACTCGGCGACGATAATGGATGTTTCGCCTCGGCCCTGAGTGCCTTGCGTGTTTTCGGTGGCGTGATCGAGCACCCGGAGGCGTCTCACGCCTGGGGCGCCCATCACATCGTGCGGCCGCCGCGCTCTGGTGGCTGGGTTAGCGCTGGGATTGTTGGCGGCTGGACATGCTGCGTAGAGCAAGGGCACTACGGCCACCGCGCGCGCAAGGCCACGTGGCTTTACGCCATTGGCGTTACTGATCTTCCGGAACTCAAATGGGGGCCGTCGCCGCAGAGGATTCGTCTGGACGATGGGTTCCACTCAGCGGAAGAACGGCGTAAGGCTGTTCGCTCTGGCCAGCTCGCGCGCCTATCGAAACGCGAGAGCGCCGCCACTCCGCCGCAATTTCGCGACATTCTACTGTCGATCGCGAGTCGGCCAGAGGATTCTGATTGACTCGCCCCGCGCGGATTTCGCTTGACTCGCGGCGGCTTCGTGGAGCCGAGCGCCAGCGGGATACGGTGGCGGCGACTGACAGCTTCGACCGTGAACGACGAAACTCGAGGGCGCCGACGCCGACCTATTCAAAGCCACATTCGGCGATGACCACAACCCTCACTGATCGAACGCTACGTCACCAACCAGGTGCCGGGTATCGACCAGCATGTAGCGCTCACCGGGGAACACAAACGACGTGTTGCCGTCCCCGACCCGCCACTCGTCCCGCTCCTCGTCGTAGCTGATGACCCACTTCTGCAACACCGCCAGGTCGCCGGCGGCGAACTCCATGGGTTCCCGCCGGCGCCGCCATTCCCGCACGATCCCGTCGGTGTACTCGGCGCGAGCCGGTTCCCAGCCACCTGGCCCAACCTTCAGGACCCGCACGAAACGCGGCTTGTTGACCCTGGTTCTGGTCTCTGGCGCCACGATGATGGAGCTCGGGGCTTCTTCCTCGAGGATCTCGATCAGCATTCTCGAGCCCAACGGCTCGACGTCGGCGAGCGGATCGCCCAGCGGGTTGGGGCCCGTGATCTTGGCCAACATGAGCTGGTCGGGAAGAAAGAAAATCTTCCGGCTAAACGCCTCGTGCGCCAGCAGTGTCCATTTCCCGACGAGCGCGCGATCGCCAACCGCAACCGCAAGCTCGAGCGGCGCTTCTCCATCCTGGGCCTTGTAGCCGTTTCCAATCGCCAGAACGTCCGCCGTGAACGGTGTCCGGATGTACTCCTCCGGGATGTAAAGGCCGCCGGCTGTCCTCTCGGGCGCCGTGTCGACCCGCACCATCACGCGGTTCTGAAACGGACGGTATCGGCTCAGCTCTTCGAGCGTTGGGATCGGTGGCATCGGCTACGTGACAGGCTGCCATGATGGGTAAAATGCGCTTTTCAGGCAAACCGTTCGCGTGCCGTCGTCGAACGTCAACACGAAGT
>JALYJX010000491.1 GCA_030775065.1 Gemmatimonadota bacterium
GGCCCGAACATGCCCCGATCCCAGCCCGCGGACCCACGGTAAATTTGTTCTCCGTGTGACGTCTCAGGCAAGGGCAGCAGCGCAAGCGTTTTTCGTCATCCGCAGGTAGTCGAAGACCAATCGCACGTTCAGGGTGAGTTCTCGCATCTTCTGCGCGACGCTGGAAACGCCTTTGGACTTGATGACACCGATTGCGAAACGTCGCAGGCGGGTGATGTTTTCGGGGCCGTGGCCGGTGCGGATGCGGCTGCGGTCTTCGTCGTAGTTCCAATCGAGGATGTAGTGGCAGCTATTTTCGATCGACCAATGCCCACGGTTGACTTGAAGGAGACGTCGGGGATCGGCCTGTTCGGGAGGCCGGCTGGTGATGCCGTAGGCGATTTCATGGGAGTGTTTCCCGGTCTTCTTTTCGATCGCTTCCCGTTCGATGACGAAGGCCTGAGCGACGTGAGGGAAGTCGAGGTAGTGGTTGAGTGCGGTGGTAGCCCAGATCTTTCGGATTTCGATCCGCCCATGCTCCGAAGGGGTGTGCTCGACGAAGTCCGGTTCGTTTCGATCCTGGAAGAAGCGAGCGAGATCTTGAAGCAGCGTCGGCTGGTTGCCTTTGACGGTGAAGTGGTAGTGCGCTTGCCGGTCCTCGACCAGGTAGCGGGCGAACTCGCGTTGAGTCAAGAGCGCGTCGGCGCTGATATCCTTGCCCTCGATGAGGATGGCATCGAGCAACGGGATGGCCATCTTGATCTCATTGGTCTGCTTGGCTTCTTCGGAGGCGCCCTTTATGGGCAGGGTGCCGACTTTTTTTGGGTGTAACACGTCTTGGTCTGATGGCCGACTACGCCCATGATGTGGGCTTGATGCCCCTGTGCGCTGATGGCGTTGCACATGGTTTTGCCATCGATGGCGAGGCTCTCGTCGGCCTCACCATAGACCGCATTCCAGCGTTGCAGGGCGTGGTCGAGGTACAGGGGATCGACGCGGATGAGACAATCGCGGATGATCGATTCGCTCGGCACGCGATAGCGCCGCCCTTTACCGCGGCAGCGGAACCGCTCCCGTGCCTTGGGGCTGAGACTCTGCGCCCAGTCCGCGATCGCCTTGTAGCCGCGCATGCCACAGAGGATGGCGCCAGCGGCAATGCCGAGGACCACGGGCAGGGGGTGGCGTCGCCCCTGAGCGCGGCGCGGATCGGGGATGTCGGTAAAGAACTCGGGTAAGGTTTGCATCTGCTCGGCGCTCAGCATGATCTTGGGTACTCCGGTACGATAGAGGGTGTCGAGGAGGGGTTGCGAGAGCACGCGCCGGGCATCGGCCTGCAAGGGTTTGACGAACACCCGCTTGGGTGACTGGGCGGTGGGACTGTAGCCTTGGCGGGTTCGGCGAAAACCTTGCGTTTCGCCCAAACACAACCAGTTTGCCGCTTGGTAGACGGTGCCCTGGAAGCGTTCGGGGTCGACGAAGGTCTCCAGCAACACGAGCGGATGACCGAAGCGACACACCCAATCGCCCCCGAGCCGTCTCTGGCACAGCGACAGAGTCTTGGAGCCCAGATTCGGACGATGCCACTGCGGCAGGATCAGGAAGCGGCTGTTGTTGGCCACCAGATTCAGGCGGTCATACTGATGGCGGAAATCCCAGCCAATCCACCGATCCCGCACCGCGCATTTCCAAGCCGCGGCGGAAAAGCTCAGTAAGGCCACCCACTCCTCACCCCGGGTGGGGACGTACCAAAGGGTTTCGCCGATCTTGGGCAGGGAACCGAGGTAATGATGCGCCTGCATGAATTCCTGGTACCGCAGTTCTTCGCCCCGCTGAACGGGGCGGACGCGGAGTTCTTCGAGGTTCAAGACGATTTCCCGGACGTCGTGTAACGGAAGCTCGTTATACGTCATTCGGGACCGAATGTCCAGGATCGCCTATAGCTCTTTAACTGATTTGAATTTTCTGGCTAGGACACATTCACCCTGCCGATGCCCCCGTCCCCAAGCCAACTCATCGATGCCAAGACTGTGGATGTCCGAGAGATCTACGTGCGCCCGGCCCCAGAGGACCGCCATCTCTACTGCACCGAACACCGCCTCCCAGCTCATCTGGAAGGCCTCGGCCACCTCACGCCACGAGAGCCGTTTCGCCCAACGCGCCAAAAACCACGCATAGGCCTCGGTCAGCGGGTGCTTGCCCATCGCCCAAGGCAGGCACTCCACCTTCACGCCACAACAGAGGCAGTCCACACGCCGCGGCGAATAGAGGAAAAACACCTTCATGCCCCACAGCGGCACGAACTCAAAACGCCTCATTGGCAACCTATCGTAACCGGGACCCCTTCGCCCACAGCCCGAGCACACCGCCTGGCCATTGGCCCGTGGATGCAGTTCCACTTCCAAGGCCGGGGGCGAACTGTCCTCCACCCAACGCACCGCCCCGTACACAAAGGATTTGAATTTCTGGACACGATTGAGGATAGTCTTGACCTGCATCCCGTTCCCCTTCCTCTGGTCGATGAAAAGTTCACACTTCCATCTAACCAAAGATCGGAGCGGGATGCTGAACCTCTAGTCAACCACCCCATATCTACCCACAAATTCTCCCGAAGAGCCAAAAT
>JALYJX010000492.1 GCA_030775065.1 Gemmatimonadota bacterium
CGGTTGCACGGAGGCACGGTCGCCGAAATCGCGGAGTCATGTGCGCATTTGGCTCTGGCGCCTGGTTAGCCCCTTTTTTCGAGACGCGACAAAGCAATGTCCCAGCAGAAAAATGTGAAGGCAGCATTCTCGTAGTCGTAAATCTCATAGCGCGCCCGTTCCCATCCGCGGCTTCGCACATCTCGGATGGCAAGACCGGCCACTTGAAACGTGTCATCGATTTTGAGTCCACTGACTTCGGTGAAGACAAAACGGACGCCTTCCTCTTTTCGGTCGTGAGCCAAAACGAACGACACATTCGTGCCTGCTGCGTCGTCCGTCGCTGCGTGATCAACGCGAAACTCGCTAATCAGCGTGCAACCGTATTCGGACTTTCGTTCAAGCAAGTCGGCAACCGCGGCGTAGCCTGGTAAAGCTTTCAGTGGAACATCGGGCTCTTGGGCGAACATTTTTTGGCTAACGAGACTGTCGGAAAACGTCTTTCTGTCGAGAGGGCGGAAAATATGGCGCCGGGGAGGAGCGCGATTGGGCATTTGGGAGGCGGACGGGACGGAGCGGCGCCGAGGTGGCGATAAACCAGAGCGGAAGTCGCATCAGGCGGACGAAGTGTCGCCTGCGGCCGGGCGTTCAGTTGTTGGCCACGGCAAAGCGGCCGACTTTCCCGAGGTTGTGGACCATGCAGTAGAGCTTCCACTGGATATTGACCTTGGCGCTGCCACGGAGCGTGGAGCGGTTCATGCCTTTCTGTGCGCCGATGTTCGCGAAGACCGGCTCGACGATGCCGAGCCGGCGGCTGTAGATCGCGCGGCCTTCGGGCGTGTCGATCTTCTCCTTCATCCGCGAGGTGAGGGTCTCGGTGACCCGGCCGCGGAAGACGCGTACTTGCCGTGGGTTTTCAGACTGGGGGTTGCGTAGGCAGCGATTCCGCAGCGGACACCGCAGACACGCCGATTTGGCCGCACGATACCCGGTGATCCGATAGCCTTGCGTGTTCGTCATATCGCTGCCGCTGCGGTGCAGCTTCACGCCAGCCGGACAGATCAGCCGCTCGCTGGCCGGGTCGTATTTAAAATCCTCGGGCCCAAACCAGCGCCGCTTGCTTTTGCACTCCTGTTTGTGCCGGTCAGTGGGACGACGATGACGGCCCGCAGCAGCGAAACGCGGATCACGCTGCCGGAACTTCGGGTCGGGCACGTAGGCGTCGACCTTCGCGGCCGCGAAGGCTTCCAGGTTGCGGTTGGAAAAGTAGCCCGTGTCAGCGCTGACCACCGCTTCCTGCAGGACCCGCGTGCCGCACCCGGCCGCTTTCAGGTGCTTCCGCGCGCCCTCCAGCATCGGCTTGGCCAGCGCGCCGTCATCGCCTTCGCCGAAGGCCTGCGCATGCACGATCACCTGGTGCTTCGCGTCGACCATCGCGTTGGCGTTGTAGCCCTGGATGATGCCATGACTGCTCTTCATCTTCGCGGACTCATTGTCCGTCACGTTGCTCTGCACCTCCTTGCCCATGCGGCCCTGGCGGGGCGCGTTTTCCTTCAGGAAACGCTCGATGCGCTCGGCCTTTTGCTTGAGCCGCTGCAACCGCTGCGCCGAGTCCGCCGGATTCCCGCGTTTCTTGCCGTCGTTGCGCCGGTGCTCGCGTACGCTCTTGCGCACCAGTTCCCGCAGCTTGGCGTGCTTCTGGCGCAGATCGGCGTGCGTCCCGCTCCATTCCTTGGCGGCGTTGCTCGAAAGCTTGTAGCCATCGATCGCAAAGTGAGTCCCGCCGAGCAGCCCCTCCTCCTCGCACACCAGCAGCACCTGGCCGAACAGCGCACTGATCCGCTCCTCGCCCATCCCGGAGACAAACTCGGCAATGGTACTGTGATCGGGGCGCTGGCCGCACGTCAGCGCCATGAACACGATGTTCTGCTTGCAGGCCGCTTCCAGCTTGCGGGAGCTCAGCATGCCCCGGGCATACCCCAGCAGCACCACCTTCAGCAGGACGCGGGGATCGTACCCGGGCCGCCCGGTGTCGTCGTTGCTGCGCTCCCCATCAAAGCCGGATAAATCCAGCCGCTCCTCCACCACGTAGTGGATCGTGTGCTCCAGCGTCCCCGGCTCGAGTTGGTCCTCCAACGACACCGCCACCAGCACCGTCTGCGCGTAATCACATGCTTTATATTTTGCCATATTGCTCCATCCCTTTGGATGGCAGCATTATACTATATACAACGCCTATAATATAGGGAAAAAGTGCCGGCTCTGCACTTTTCCGACAGTCTCAACGTTCAAGATGAGCCATGCGCACCGAGCGCACGAGCCGTTTTCTCGGAATGAAAAGGCCCGGTGGAACGAAGGCACGGTAGCCGAAATCGCGGAGTCATGTGCGCATTGGCTCTGGCGCCTGGTTAGGCCGTGGTCCGAAGCCGGACGCACGCGGTATCAAGGTTTGGCATCCTTGTTCGAATCAAGCGAGCGGCGGAGGTTGTGGGCCACCTCTTTGAGCGCACTCGCGACTCTCTCATGCGCCGTGACAAAGCGACTTAACAATGTGAGGACAAAGATTGTGATCGCGAGGTAGACAGCCATCAGGACGAACGGTAAGTATTGCATGGTGA
>JALYJX010000493.1 GCA_030775065.1 Gemmatimonadota bacterium
CAGCACTCACTTCGTGAATCTCTGTAGTTGCTTGCTTAAGCCGCTGTCTGCTGTTTCATCCTTTCTGGATTGAACTTCTGGCCACGTTTCCAAATGGCCAAAGTGGTGGCGGCCAACTGCCGGGCTACAGTCAGCCGCGCCAAACTGGGATCCATCCCTTGCTTCACCCGCGCGTCGTAGGCCGCTTTGAAAGGCCCGCTGTGGCAAGCGCTGGTGGCCGCACTCTTGAAGACCTTCTTCAGCAGGTGGTTATGATTGCGATTCAAACCACGCGTCGCGATCGGCCGCCGGCTGCGCCGCAACACGCCCTCGACCACCTCGTGGTCAGCGCTGCTACGCGTCACCACCGCCAGCCCCACGTAGGTCCAGAACTGCCGCTTGCTACGAAACCGGTATGGCGTCCCCACTACCGCCAGCAACTGCGCCACGCTCACCGAACCCAACCGCGGCACACTCATCAGCCAGGGATAAGCTGGTTGCCGCCGTGCTTCTTTTACCATCACCAGCTTGGCTTCATGCCGCAACGGCTTCAGCGCCGCCAATTGCTTATATAAAAAACTGGCCCGCTGGCGCGCTCCTGGCTCACGCAGTTTCTCCAGCCACTGGCCCCCCCGATCACTGCGATAAATATCATGGCCCCCGCAGGCAATCGCTCGCCCGCGAAAGATAGCCTTCAACCGCAGCATCACCCGCGTCGTGTCGCTCACCAGGCAGTCGTAGTTGCGCACCAACTCTTTCAACGTCCGCGCGCCGTTGTCGCCATGATAGACCGCCCGCAATGATCCATTGCGTAACAACTCCGCCAGCTTCTGGGCATCCACGCGATCATTCTTGTTACCGCTTTGCACCAGTTTGTTGTGCCGCGGATCACAGACCACCACTTCCGTTACCAACGGCCGCACTACGTCATGCAGCCAACCCGCCTGGGTCCCTTCCTCGAACGTCACATACACTTTGCCGCGCAGCTGCTTGAGAAAGCCGCGTACTCGCTCTGCCCCAGTCTCCAGCACTAATTGCATCACTACCTTGCCTGCTCCATTCAGCACCACCATCATTATGCTTGCTCTATGCACATCCATACCGACATAATACGTTCTCATAGGGCTCTCCTTTCGGTTCCACTTGAAGTCTTCGAAAAACAACTACAAGTTATAACCATTGGGGCGCCCTTTCAATATAGAGTAGCGACCGGATGCTACCACTCAACCTCCAATAGAACCGTGATCAATGACAAGTTGAGCTTAGGATCCGGTCGCTACCGCTCGCGGTTCTGTAATTGAGTGGCACCATTAAGCAACATCGTGCAAGACAACAAACCGAAACCATTTGTCTGGATTTCGACCTCTCAACAGATCATCGCTAACGCCAGTCGTTGTAAAGGAATTTCTGAGACGCTACCCTCTAGCATCCTTTGTGAGTGACGTACATTCCAAAGCGGGATTGGTATTCAGCGGACGTGATAAAGGCGCAGACCATCTCCCGGTGGGCGGTTGAGTCAGATCCAGTTCGACCATCTAGAGTGCTGAGCCAGAAGTTGTAGCCACTTTCGTCAGGCTCCCGTCGGAGATAGCCAAAGTACTGGGCCAATACAAAGGCCTTCGAACTCTCTCTCCTAGCGAAAGCCGGATGGTCGGCCAGTCTCTGGATGATCTTGACTCGTCCTGTGGTGGTGCCATCGTACAAAGCCGCCAGATTCCCACGCTCCGAGAAGAGATCCACGTCTGAAGTTTGCATCACCGAAGACATCAACTGATCCAAAAATTTATCGGCTTTCACCACGGCGGCGTATTTTTTGAGAAATTCCGGACGGACTACAAAGGCCTTCGTATAAGCTAATCTGCTGTTGTCGCGGACGTCAGGGTCATTCACGACCTGGAGCCGGTCGCTATTGAATTCTGAAAGAGTTGGGCGACGGCCAAGCGCGGCTTTGTAGACGCGATAGATGAAAGACCAGGTCTCCAGAAATTCGTTCTCAACGAACCCCGCAGAAACATCAACGCGACGACCACGAGCGCAGTCAGCGTCTAACCCGCAATTCCCAAGTTCATCTATCCACTTGTTAGCGCGCACTTCGGTAGGTTCACGGCCGAGAAAGTCTCGATAGTGTTGACCGATGAAGAACCGCGAATCGTCGGCCGGATTTGCTGCAGCGGAGTCAACCCCCGGATCGATTGTGAGCCCACCCGGGAGATATGCGACTTCGCCAGAGTTGGACTGGAGCCGAATGCTGTAATCGCCAAAGGAAGCATGGGCCGCAACTGTCACATCAAATCCGATTACCGGAAACGAGGTTCCGAATTGCTGCAGCGTTAGACTATCCGGATCAATGGTCATAAAAGGCGACATCACGGAGATGCCATTAATCGGCACTTGATCAACGCCCTCGCCGCCTACGTAGATGGTCAGTTTCTTGCCGGCTTCCGCGGGCAGAGGCGTTGCTGAAAGATCGCCATTCGTTCCCAGGAGACGAGGCTTAAGAATGGGTGGCCCACTTTGCGGCGGGACCATAACAAAGTTGACCCTGGTAGTTGCGTCTGGGCGCAGATGCACTCGGTTACGGAGTTCGATGCTTCGAAAAGCCCGTTGGGCGCGGTT
>JALYJX010000494.1:0-366 GCA_030775065.1 Gemmatimonadota bacterium
GAGCACGACTCCCCGCGCACCTGGCGCAGAAATGCGGGCGTAACCCGGCAGCCGAATCCTCAACCCCCGCGGCCCGTGCTTACCTGACCGATTGCCGCGAGCAGTGCCCTTGCCTTGCTCTCGGTTTCATCCCATTCGGTGGCGGGGACTGAATCTGCGACGATGCCGGCGCCGGCCTGCACCGACGCCACGCCGTCGGCGATAATGCACGTCCGGATTGTGATTGCGAGGTCCATTCGCCGCCCGCCGGCGGCGATGTACCCGATTGCCCCCGCGTAGGGACCCCGCGACTCCTCCTCCATCTCGTCGATGATCTCCATCGCGCGCACCTTCGGCGCGCCAGTCATCGTCCCCGCGGGGAAGGTG
>JALYJX010000494.1:376-2587 GCA_030775065.1 Gemmatimonadota bacterium
TCCATTGCGGAGAGATTGCCGTTTATCTCTCCCTCGATCTGGCTGACTATGTGAAGCACGTGCGAATACTTCTCGACTAACATGAGATCGGTGACGACGACGGTTCCGTAACGAGCCACTCTGCCGACGTCGTTGCGGCCGAGGTCGACGAGCATGATGTGCTCCGCGCGCTCTTTGGGGTCGGCAAGAAGCTCAACCCGCAGCACCTCGTCCTGTTCCTCGGTTGTTCCACGGGGCCGCGTGCCCGCAATTGGACGCAGTGTCACCCGGTTGTCAGCGAGCCGCACGAGTAGCTCGGGCGAGCTGCCAACGAGCTCCAGGCTGTCGAGCACCAGGTGAAACATGTAAGGCGAAGGATTCATCGACCGCAGCGCACGGTATAGCGTGCCCGCGGAGAAATTCGCGGGCAGGTCGATGCGTCGAGAGAGAAGCGCCTGAAAACAGTCGCCTGCCCGGATGTGCTCGCGTATCCGCTCTACTCGCTCCATGAATGACGCGCGGTCCATGTTGGAGCGCCCACGCGCGGGCGGTGCGTCTCCGTCCAGCACGAGGGGCCCGAGCCGCGACGGCTCACTGAGGCCGGCCTCGATCTCTTCTATCTCCCGTGTTGCGACGTCGTACTGATCGCGAAGGGCATCGTCGTCGGCGCCGGAGGGGACCTCGACACCCACAACGATCCTCGCCTGCGCCCGGAGATTGTCGACAATGACAAGTGTTCTCGTGAAGAGGAACAACGCATCGGGAATGTCGGAGCGAGCGAGCTTCCGGTGTGGAAGCCGCTCGATCAGGCGAACGATGTCATAGCCGAAGTATCCGATGGCCCCCGTCCAGAACGCGCCGAGCTCGGGGACGTCAACCGGTGGAGGCGTAGCAATGAGTGCGTCGAGATCGGCGAGCGGGTCGGCGGGAGTTCGCGCATTGTGCCAGCCACTGGATGTGTCCCAGTCTTCCACAACTCCGTCCTTGAAGCGCCATGCGGCGCGCGGCCGTGTCCCGAGAAAGGTGTATCGTGCCCACGTCTCGCCACCCGCGGGAGCAGACTCGAGAAGAAAGCCGAAGGGCTCGCGCCGGAGCTTCGCGAACGCTGATACGGGCGTGTCCGCGTCGAAAACCGTGTCGCGCCAGACAGGCACAATTTGTGTCGGCGCGGACGTGCTATCAGCCTCGCCCGATCCTGATCGGGAAAGCTCCAGAAAACGCTGGAACGTGGAATGGCTCATCGGAGCGGACGGTTACGCGGAGGGATGACCATTGGACAGGGTTCGCGATCGGTGTGTGAATCTGGCAGCAAATCGCATGGTCGGTGAGGTCGTCTAACGGCAAGACGCGCTGAACTGCACACGCTGGTAGCTGGAGCTTTTCAGCGTGAGCTTTCTAGCTGCAGGCTACTTTGACCGTTCGATTGGCGTCAACGCTGCCCTCGGTGGTTCGCGCTCGAGCGTGTTAATCAGACCATGAAGCATTTTTTTCACTTCGACAGTTTGGCTAATGGCCGAGTCACACGTGCGTTGAGGTATTACTCTGATGCCCCTCGCAATCAAATAATGATTCTCGAGCTCCGCCGCGGAAGCGAGTGCGTGACGGAGGAAGGTTACGAAGCCACGTTCAGTCTTTTGCTCTCGCCCCTCGGCGATGTTGGCGGGAATTGACATTGCTGCGCGGATAAGCTGGCTGCGAAGCGACATATGCGCCGCCCCGCGAACGCCTTGTGCGAGCTCGTGAGTGGTCAGCGCGAGCGAGAAAGCTTTTCGCCACACCTTGAGCTTTCGAAAATCCGACACATTGCAACTATGTCGAATGTAATCCTTGGGGCTGCATCATATCTTCCCGCCACGTCTCGTTTCCGCACGTTGCCCAATCGAACGGTCAGAGTCGCCTGCAGCTAGATAGCTCACGCTGAAAAGCTCCAGCTTCCAGCGTGGGCAGTACGGTGTCCACCCAAATACCTTTCTCATATGATCCGAGCGCAAAGGTCGCTGTTGTTCGGCGCGTGTTTGCTGTTCGCCCCTCCAGCCGCGAGTGCCCAAGCGTGGAACGACGCCCGCACTCTCGCGCTCGTCGAGCAGGCAACTCAGCGGCGGGCTCGCCAGATTGCCGACACCGCTCTCGCGAGTTATCGCGCGTCAGCGCACGGCTATCTCACGTTTCTCGCGCAGCTCGGGGAGGGATTCATCGAGCCCCCAAAGATCGTAAAGGCCGACGAGCTGGCAC
>JALYJX010000495.1 GCA_030775065.1 Gemmatimonadota bacterium
GTCCACTACTGCGCGGCCCTGGTCTGATATCACTACTGCATGACTCGGACAGCTCAGCTGTGCTTTCATGTTCGGCAATGATGGATGCTCTTAACGAGGCGCGTCTCGAGCTGCCGGGGATTCCCGCCGACCGCTACATACTGACGGATGCTCCTGGAAGTCCAGGCTACTGCGGGTACGCCGAGCTGGCAGCTTCGGCGAGCGACGATCCGCCGCCGCGCGCCGAGATAAGCGACGACGACATCTACAACATCATCTATAGCAGTGGCACCACGGGACACCCCAAGGGAATCGTCCACACTCACTACATCCGCGCGATGTACGCGACGCTGTTCGCTTCATCGTATCGCTTCACGCCAGAGAGCATTGTCATGCACGCCGGTTCTCTCGTATTCAACGGCGCTTTTGTCACGATGCTTCCAGCGTGGCTGCTTGGCTGCACCTATATCCTTCAGAAGCGATTCGATCCGGTCGTGTTCATCGACACAGTGGAGCGGGAGAGGGTCACGCACGTCATGATGGTTCCCTCGCAGATCGTGGCTGTGATGAACGCTCCGAACTTTTCAGCGGAGGCCCTTTCATCCCTCGAGATGTTGTGCTCGGTGGGCGCGCCTTTTCATCGCGAGCACAAGGAAAGATTGCTTCGAACACTCGACAGCTCGCTTTACGAGCTTTACGGATTGACCGAAGGATTCGTCACCATCCTCGACAGGACTGACTTCGCATCGCGCATCGATTCGGTTGGAACCCCGCCACCGTTCATCGAGATGCGGATCCTTGGTGAAAAGGGAGAAGTGCTGGCCCCCGGCGAAGTAGGTGAAATAGCAGGGCGAGGGCCCATCCTCATGCCGGGCTACTACAAACGGCCGGATCTCACAGCACAGGCAATCGTCGACGGCTGGCTGCGCACGGGCGACATGGGTTACGTGGACGAGGCTGGCTACCTGTACCTGGTCGACCGCAAGAAAGACCTCATCATCTCCGGCGGGGTGAACGTCTTTCCGAAGGACATCGAGGAGATTGTCGTGCAACACCCCTCTGTTCGTGAGGTAGCGGTGTTCGGTGTGCATCACGAGAAGTGGGGAGAAGCGCCTGTTGCCGCAGTGGTCCTGAATAATGCGGGAGACATCGAAGCCGAGGATCTGAGGCAGTGGGTCAATTCGCGAGTGGCGGCGCGATATCAACGAGTGGACAAAGTCGTCATTCTCGAGGATTTCCCGCGGAGCGCAGCAGGGAAGACCCTCAAGCGCGTATTGCGCGATGAGTTCTCAACAGTCTCAGCCGCCGTATGATGGAAGCGGACCACGTTCGATCGAACGGGAAGGTCAGCCGATTCGCCGAGCTCAAGGCGATGCGAATGCACTACCTGGATTTCACCGGAGGTGCGCCCCCGATCGTCCTGCTCCATGGTCTGTCAGCGAACGCGAATGAGTTCTGCGGGCTGATCGACGCGGGGCTGAGCCCGCGGTTTCGTGTATTGGCGCCTGATCTTCGCGGGCGCGGGCGAAGTGACAAGCCAGCTTGCGGATACAGCATGAGCGAGCACGCAGAGGACGTGATTGCCCTCATGGATTTTCTTGAGCTCGATCAGATCGTCGTCGGCGGACATTCCTTCGGGGCTCTGCTGTCGATCTTCATGGCCGCGAATTTCAGCGATCGAGTATCGAGGGTCATCGTCATCGACGCGGCGATTCAGATGCATCCGCAGGTACGAGAGCTGATTCAACCGTCGCTCGACAGACTGCGACAGGTGCAACCTTCGGTGAGCCATTACATGCAGCAGATGCAGGGGGCGGCGCACGTAGGTGGATTCTGGGATCCGGCTATCGAAGGTTATTTTCGGGCGGAGATTCAGGAGAACGATGACGGTACGGCACAGTCGCTCACGAGTGCCGAAGCGATAGCGCAAGCATTGGACGGAGTGCAGGCGGAGCAGTGGGCGGAGCTCGTGGCGAGAGTCGAGCAACCTGTGCTGCTCTTCAACGCCACGGGCGAGTACGGGCCGCCGGGAAGCCCGCCAGTAGTACCGGCAGAACACGCTCTCGCGACGGCTCGTGCTTTCGCCGACTGCAAATATGTGGAGATTCCGGGGAACCACCTGACGATGGTGTTCGGTGAATCCGCTGGACTGATACGGCGAGAGATCGAATCATTCGTAGACGGAGATGGCCGGCGGTGAACGTGGTGTTGAAGGGGCCATCGCAACGACGTTTTTTCCGGGCAAGACAGACCGACATGCAGAAGCGGGCAAAGCGCATCACGACGCACGATGTGGCAAAGCGAGCCGGGGTGTCACAGCCCACGGTTTCACTCGTCCTCAGCAACAACACGAAGGCGCGTGTCTCTTCCGAGACACGCGAGCGAGTGTTGCGCGCTGCGGAGGAGCTCGGCTATCAGCCAAACGTCATCGCGCGCGCACTCGTGCTGCAGCGCTCCTATGCGCTCGGCATCATCGTCCCTGACCTTCGCAACCCGTTCTTTGCCGAGATCGTCAGTGGAGCCGAACGGGTTGCCTCTGAAGCCGGCTACGCAGTTTTTCTTTGCGAAGCACGCGAGCGATCGCGCGACCGGCATATCAGTGCTC
>JALYJX010000496.1 GCA_030775065.1 Gemmatimonadota bacterium
GGGCGGTGGTATCCGGTCCGCGGCAGACCGCGCGGGCCGGTATGAGCCACGACTCGCGGCTCGAACGCTCCCCGTTCGCGGCGCCGAGGACTGGATACCCACCGCCCCGCCCTTGCGCGACGACCTGAAAGAACGAAAAGAACCACCTTGGGTGCCGCTTCCCAGCGGCAGGTCTGGAAGTTGCGCGACTCAGGGCACATGCAGGCGCACTCTCTGTGAACGCTTGACGAAAGTCCGCGGCCGCGAATGACCGCCCGGCACCGTGCAACAATTGCGGCGGCGCTCGCCTTTGGCTTTGCGGCCGGCGTCGGAGTATTCACGTTCGGGTATGCGAAAGGTGCTTCGTATCTCACGAACGATCCCGCCGCGTGCGCGAACTGTCACATCATGAGCGAGCATTTCGCAGCGTGGCAGAAGGGGAGTCACCGCACCGCGACCTGCAACGACTGCCACACTCCGCACAACTTCGTCGGCAAGTATGTCACGAAGGCGCGGAACGGCTTCTGGCACTCGTTCTATTTCACGACCGGCCGCTATCCCGATCCTCTTCGCATCACGGAGCGGAACCGCCGAGTCACCGAAGGGGCATGCAGGTACTGTCACGAGCAGATCGTTGAAGCGATCGATCCAGCGCGCGCAGCGGGACAGCCTTACGGTTTGCCCGCCGGTCATGCCTCGTTCGCCGGCCTAGCCGCCGTCGGGCTCTCCGGTACAGGACACGAGGATTCCCGCATCTCATGCATTCGTTGCCACACGTACGTCGGACATCTGGTGAGATGAACCATCTCTTCATCGAGCCGGGTTCGACCGCTCGCTAATGGTGAACTGCACATGAACGACACCGAGAGTACAAGCGAGCACCCGGGCCGCCAGCGCGGCCCTGGCCAGCGCGGGCCTGGCTGGAAGAGTGTCTCGGCGATCGCCGCACTTGGCCTGGTCGCAGCCATCGGCGGCGCAGCCCTGCTCGCGAACATCATGGAGCGAAAGGAGGAAGCGCGTAACCCGTTCTACCGCGTCGTGGATCTCACCGACACGACGACCGACGCGGCTTTGTGGGGAAAGAATTTTCCGCAGCAATACGATGCGTATCGCCGCAGCGTGGATCAGGTACGGACGCGGTACGGCGGAAGCGAGGCCCTCCCACATTCGCCGAGTGAAGCAGATCCGCGCTCGGTGCTCTCGCAATCGCGGCTCGAGGAAGATCCACGCCTGCGCGAGTTCTGGTCCGGCTACGCATTCAGCCACGACTTCCGGGAGGAGCGAGGCCACGCCTACATGCTCGCCGATCAGGAGTTCACGCAGCGGCAGCAGTTTTCCCAGCAGCCAGGAACCTGTCTGAACTGTCACGCTTCCATGTACTCGACGTATCTCCGCCTCGGCAACGGAGACCTGACACGCGGGTTCGAAGCTGTGAACAAGCAGACGTACCAGCAGGCCCGGACGCAGGTAAAGCACCCGGTATCGTGCGTCGACTGCCACGACTCACAGACGATGGGCCTCCGGATCACACGACCGGCGTTCATGGAAGGCATCACAGCAATGAAGCTGTCACAGGGCGTTCAGGGTTACGACGTGAACCGCGACGCGACGCGCCAGGAGATGCGCACCTTCGTCTGCGGCCAGTGTCACGTCGAATACTATTTCAAGGGACCGGAGAAACGCCTTACTTACCCCTGGGCCAGGGGCCTCACCGCCGACAGCATCCTCTCGTATTACGAATCCGTCGGGCACAAGGACTGGACGCACAGGATCAGCGGAGCCGCGGCGCTGAAGGCGCAGCATCCCGAGTTCGAGATGTACAGTCAGGGTGTGCACGCGCGTTCGGGCGTAGCGTGCGCGGACTGCCATATGCCGTTTCAGCGCGTCGGTGCGATGAAGATCAGCGATCATCATGTGCGCAGTCCACTGCTGAGCATCAATCGATCCTGCCAGACCTGCCACAGGTTTTCGGAGGAAGAGCTGCGATCGCGCGTCGAGGTCATACAGGATCGGACGTTCGAGCTCAGGAACATCGCGCTCGATGCCGTGCTCGAGCTTACACGCGACATTGGCGCTGTGACGCGGCGCGACAGCACGTCAGCGCCGGTGATGGAGGCGCGCAAGGCGCACCGGTACGCACAATTTCTGGTCGATTTCGTGGAGGCGGAGAACTCGATGGGATTCCACGCGCCACAGGAGGCCGCGCGTTTGCTCGGACATGCGGTGGACCTCGCTCGCAAAGGTCAGAACGCGCTGCACGGCGTGGTCGGTGCGGCACCAGTAGCGCTGCCGGGTACGGCGGCCGTCAAGTCCCGCCCGCGGGGGACCGCTGCTCGGTCTCGCTAGGGAAGCCCAGCGCCGGCGCCGCAGCTCCGGGATGCTTTTTTTTCGAAGGCATGGTATAGTCACGTCGCACCTGGGGCGTTTCTCCCCACCACCTGCCTTTGCAGGCCGGCACGAACTACATGAGCAATGTAGTGATAGCATCCTGCCATCCTTTCGTAACCTCTGGATTGGAGCTTCGTGCCAATGAAAAGTGTTTCAGGCAGCCCAAAAGGATTGTCCGCGCATACCCCCCACGCGACTACCGGTTCGCGCACCGTA
>JALYJX010000497.1 GCA_030775065.1 Gemmatimonadota bacterium
GCATAGAGGTTCCTCACATCCGCCTAAACGCGCCAAATGAGCCGCGCGGCGAGGCGACATCATCCTGCTGACCTGCGACCGCGTCGGCTCCATTTGGTTGTTGGGCAGCATCTGTGAATTTCGGGATCCGTCGCGTATTCATACCGAATCGCCGCTTACTTCTTCTGCAACGACGCCGTCAGCGATTCGTAGGACGCGAGGAAGTCCTTGATCCGGTCCTTCTTGACGAACGGCGCCCGGAAGAAGCGCTCCACTGTCGCGTTGAAGAGCGCGGAGTCGTCGTAGGGCACCATGTGCGTGGCGTTCGGGAAAATGGCGAGCTGACTGTTCGGCACGTGATGGAAGATGTCGAGCGTGTGCTCGTCGCGGATCAGATCGTGGTCGCCCGCGAGCACGAGCGTGGGAGCGGTAATCGCCTGGAGCGCCGACGGGGCGATGTTCGGCTCCTCGAACATCATCGATGTCACCTTGACCGCGCGCCGGCCCTGGGGCGTGCCCTTCTCCGCTGCCGGGATGGCGTCGATCATCGACCTCGCCATCGCCCACGTTTCCGGGTAGACGGCATCCGTGCTCGGGTTCAGGTTGGCCGCCATGGCCGCAATCTTCTTCACCTTCGCGGGATGCCGGATGCCGAGCAGCAGCGCCTCGATGCCTCCGTCGCTCCAGCCGAGCACATCCACCGGCCCCGTCTTCAGGTGATCGAGGAGCGCCGCAAGGTCGTCGGTCATCTTCTCATAGGTGATCTTGCCGGGGCTGTCGCCCGACTTTCCGTGATCGCGGCTGTCCATCGCGATCACGCGGTAGCGCGGGCGGAAGAACGCGATCTGGGCGGCCATGGTGCCGATGCTGCCGCCGTTGCCGTGGATGATCAGGAGCGGTTCGCCCTGGCCGTACACCTCGTAGTACAGGGTCACGCCGTCGTGGACGAAGGTCTTGCCGGCAGCCGGGTTCGAGCCGTATAGGACCGGCGCGACCGTCGGTTGGGACGCGGTGGCGGCCTTCGCGGGCGGCGCGGTGGTCGTCTGGGCAACGGCGAGGCACGGAAGGGCCAGCGCGAGTACGACGATCAGCAACTGCCGCTTCATGGGTACTCCTTTCAGGACGATAGCCGCGATCTGAGATTTGGCTGGGATTGTACGGTGACTAGGTTCCCACCATCGTCTATTCACCTGCACAGGATACTACCCCTGACTCTGCCAACGCGGCAAGACTCGTCGCAATATCTGCTGCTCACCGCCCAGGCGGTCCGCCGGACTCCGGACGCCTAACCCACCGCGGTTCAGCACGTGTGTGTAAATCATGTAGGAGTTGCAATCCCAGCGCATATGCGCCGCGATTGTGCGCGAGGCCTCGGCCAGCGCGGTATCAGGGATGACAGGGTATCAAGATGACGGGGGAACACGATGTGGTGTTCCCCCGTCTGCAGAGTGTTCCGAACCGTCGTGACTCAGTAATTATCTACGCAGTCTCCTTCAGCTCCTGAGCGAAACGTGCGACTTCCTTGGCCTTCGCCATCGCAAGCTCCGTCGTCTCCACGGCCTTGGCTTCGAGCGCCTCCACAAGCTTCGGCAGTTTGTCGACGGCAGCAATCCGATCAGCTCGCGGAGCCTCACGGAGTGGCACGACGCTGGTGTGAACCGGATCCCCGAGGTCTGGGATGTCCGTGCTGAACAGCAGGCACCATCTCCCTTTGTGCTTTCCATACCCGACGCTCTCAACTTGATCGACCCGGTAACCGCCGACGTCAACTGCTTCGCGGTACAGCTCGACCCAAGCCCAAATCCCGAGTTTCAGCTCGTTTAGCGCGGATTCAACCTGCGCGATTTGTTGAGATAGAGCGTCGGATGCCTCGTTAAGATTCTGCGACAACGAGACAAGTCGCTTCAGTGTTACAGTCATAATGCTTTCCTCCGGGCCGTTCGGGCCCGAGTTGAATGTGGCATGAACCGTTTCGCGGTTCTGGTTTCGTGCAACTGAGCCTTCCGGCTCGGAGCACTCTGCACCTTACAGCTTACTCGTTCCAGCTGCGGTACACAAGACGGCGGCGCTAGCTAACTGGACATTAGACAGCGAAGCTATGCTGCGGGGCATCGGGAATCGGTGCATGGACTCTCGGACCGTGCTTCCCTTTGCGACGGGCACAATTCAGGCACAATCAGGGACATGAGCGACCCGTGCTCAATTATTTGCGATTGTCTAAGTTGTTGGAGAGTGTGAAGTTTTGAAATTGCCGACCCGGTAGCTCAGCTGGTAGAGCAACGGACTTTTAATCCGTAGGTCGCGGGTTCGAGACCCGCCCGGGTCATACACTTACGACATCGGCGTTCTCGACGCCGGGAAGAAAGCCGGGAAGCAGGCCTCGTGAGCGACCATCCGCTGCTCAGAGACCCGGAACGCCGGCGCGCTTATGAGCTGCTCCTGGCGAACCCAGCGGGCACCTTCAGAAGCTGGGCGCAGCTGCTTGGTTGGACGGCACCGAGAACGCAGCGATTTATCGAAAGCTGCGCGCGGGAAGGCTTTCTCGAGGTCGCTGCTAACAGGCATTGGGGAACTAGACTCAAAGCAATAGACCGCGATACAC
>JALYJX010000498.1 GCA_030775065.1 Gemmatimonadota bacterium
GTATGTGAGAAAACCCATGACTTGGTCGCCGTCTTCCGCCACAAGCATCGTGCACGGTGAATTTGGTCCAAAAACGATGGGCCCTATTCGATCAATGATCTCATCCGGCACTTCTTCTGGCTCATCAATCGCATTTAGATAATCGGAAAACTCTCTCATGAGCGCCTTTATGCATGGCAAGTCACGTTCCAGTGCTGTTCGAATTCTCATCATACTACCGTACCGCTCTCTCAATGACACCATCGCTTTAGTCGTAACGTATCGAAGTTAAAACTCGCTTTACTGCGCTAACGTCTGCTTTTGACCGATATTGTTGATTTAGTCGTATTTGGACGAAGCTTTTGTGTCTGCTTTTGATAGAAGCAGACGTTACGTTCCGGCTGTTAGGCCGATTTCGATGTAGGCTGATGTTTTTGATTCATGTCCTGCTTAGTTTCTCCGGTTTTCTTATGCTGGTTGAGGCGTTGGCGTCAGTCTTGGTCTGAGCTTGGCAAGCTTTCTGAGGTTCTGGGCCGTTGCTGCGAGAAGGAACTCGTCGCGTGCACCACAGGGCCCGCGCAGCCGAAGTCGTCCGAGTTTGAGGATGCGCTTGAGATGGGCAAACAGCATCTCCACCTTCTTGCGTTCGCGCCGTGATTGCGCGAAGGCAGGTGTTTCATAAAGAGATCGGGCCACATCACGGGCATCTTCGTTGATGTTTCTGGGTATCTTGCGCTGCGGCGTGTTGGGGCAGCATTGCAGCTTCAGGGGGCATGGGCCGCAATCATGTGTGCTCGCGAGATAGCGGTAGGTGTTATCTGACAGGATGCGCCCGCTCGTCTTCAAGGTTTTACCGTGCGGGCACACGTAGATATTACGCTTTTGATCAAAGGTGAAGGTGGCCCGTGAGAAGGTACCATCGTCTCGTTTTGATTTGTCAAAGACCGGGATATGTGGTGCGATGTCTTTTTCCTTTACCAGCCAGGCCAGCATGGGCGCCGCACCATAGGCCGTATCGCCTGCCAGTCGCTTCGGCTTAAGAGCAAAGCGTTCTTCTGTCCGCTCAATCATGGTGCGGGCAGCACCCACTTCTGCCTGCCGGATTGCACGCGACGCTTCAACATCGACGATGATCGCATTCTCAGTATCGATCAGATAATTGGTGGCATAGGCAAAGAAAGCTGGTCCCCTCAACGCCCCTGTCCACTGGGCTGCCGGATCAGATGGCGAGATGAACTTCGGTGTTACCTCACTGGCGGCTCCAAAGGCTGCATCATCCAGTGTCGCCAGATATTCTTTGACTGACTTGCTGGCATGATCTCGAATGTTATCCACACGCCACTCATCACCCGGCACCGAACGTCGTTTGTTGGCATCGGCTTGAATGAGGCTGGCATCAACTGCGAAGCCATCGCCACCGACCAAGCCTTCCGCCAAACAACGGTGCACGACAGTCTCAAAGAGATGACGCAGAATGTTGCTCTGGCGGAAGCGGCCATTGCGGTTCAGCGAGAAGGTTGAATGATCCGGCACCTTGCCATCAAGCCCCAACCGGCAGAACCAGCGATAAGCCAGATTGAGATGAACCTCCTCACAAAGCCGACGCTCGGAGCGAATGCCGAAGCAATAGCCGATCACAAGCATTCTGATCATCAAGGCAGGATCAACCGAAGGGCGGCCTATCGCGCAGTAAAACGGCTTTAGTTCCCGCCGAATATCATCCAGATCAAGAAAGTCATCGATCCGCCGCAACATATGATCGCCGGGCACATGATCCTCAAGGCAAAAATCGTAGAAAAATTGTTCCGGCGCTGCCTGCATCCCCATCATCGGCTCATCCTCATCCCAAATCACAAGAAAAACGGAATCACTCCATCGAGGCATCTTCATGGCCGACTAAATCAACAGTATCGGCCCTAAGCGGACATGAGTGGCTCACAGTTGATGTCTTGTGCTAGGACTGGTGTGAAATGGGGACTCGCCAATGGCGATGCGGTCCATTGCTGTGTTTCTTGTCGCATTGGCGATTAGCAACTGGCTATCAATGGTGGATGGATGAACAAAGGCGGGGTGATCAGCAAATATCGTGGATCGCCGCGCAGGGATTCGGTGGACAGCGTATCTATATCGCTCCCACACTCGACCTCGTCGTTGCAATTACAGCAGGACTTTATGTCGGCGACGGCCAAGACTGGGTTTCGTTCGACATCTTCGACAAGTACGTGCTTGCTGCTGTTCGTGAGTGATGGGCGAAAGCTGGATCAACAAATGAGTAGGTTGCTCTAAGGGGTTGGACAAGTTGGTTCGAACACGCCAGTGCGGAGCAAGCCCCGACGAAATTGCATGACTTCGTCGAAAAGAGCATGCTCCGATTTATTGATCTGACGCGAATTCTTTTCGTTCAAATGGCTCCACCTGAGTAGCCCCCGGATTTTGGCCATTGTGAATTAACGAACCGAACGATCAGGCAGCCTTTTTAGCCTCAATTGTTTTTTGCCCGTTGCCATTGCGAATTGTAATCGTGCGTGGCTTTAGTGCTTCCGGAATGACGCGCTTGAGCGAGATCTGCAGCAAGCCGTCATTGAGTTCAGCACTTTTGACT
>JALYJX010000499.1 GCA_030775065.1 Gemmatimonadota bacterium
GTTGAGCACGTTCGTCCAGCTCAACTTCGGCAGCCGTTCTGCCATCAATTTCAAGCGCAAGCTGGCGGTCCTGCGCCACCAGGATTCTTGGGTGCGATTATTTCTGTCGGTCACGAGGAGTCCTTGGAAACCCCGTGAGGGGTGACCTGTTTATAGGTTCCGAGGCCCTCCAGATTTCATTTTGTTTTTCAGCGGCGCGGCACGAATGGCCTTGGTGCTCAAACGCTGTGAGCCGCGCCGCTGAAAAACAAAATGAGAAGGGATCTGGGGAGCGTCGTACTATAAACAGGCCAGAGGGTAAGGGAGTGGTGTGACCCACTCCCTCCCCGTTATCGCGATGGGGTCAATTCCCCATATTTACCGGCATGACTCGTTAAGTCTCCGGGCGATCCCAACGCTGCCTGAATGATCAGGAGCGCTCCTTGCGGACAGAGATTGCCTGGTGAGAGGAGTCCGATGGCATTCATGGACATGGCCTGGGCCAGCAGAAGCTTTCCAGCGTGAGCAAACCAAGTCGCGCAAAGGTCTTGACCCGCAACTTTCGATTGTCCTCCGGGGACTTCCTCTTGTATTTCATGGAGCGCATTCGCATGCGAATCCACGAGTCCAATTTGTGGAAGGTTTCCCGCGCGGTAAAGAAAGGGGTGGCGAAGTATTGCGCTGTTCCCCGAATCACTTGGTTGAGTTGAACAATGACTTGAGCCTCGAAGTTGTGCTTACGGCAGGACAACTCCCGGATTTTATCTTTAAATTTCAGCAATGACTTGGGGCGCATTCTCCGCGAGCGTGAGGAGAGCCAGAACCCCAGGAAGGAGTAACCCTTGCCATAGGTGGTAATCCTGGTTTTCTCCGCACTGAGCTTGAGGCCCAGCCCTTGGAGGATTTGCTGCACGTCTGCCAGAGCCTCTTCAGCCTTGGCCGGACTCAGACAAACCAGAACGAAGTCATCGGCATAGCGCACGAAGCGCCAACCGAGCTGTTCGAGTTGCCAGTCCATGTGATTGAGAACGATGTTGGCCAGCAAAGGGGAGAGAACGCCCCCTTGCGGGGTGCCCACCGTGGTGGGCTTGAAGGCACCGTTTTCCATCACTCCCGAGCGTAGAAACTTTTCAATAAGCCGGAGGATGTTGCCGTCAGCGACCTTTTCAGCCACTGCCGCCATAATAACTTTAAAGGGCAGGTTATCGAAAAAGCCAGTGATGTCGGCGTCAACCACGTGTTGAAGACCGGCCTCATGGAGTTTCAATACCGCTTGAATGGCTTGATGACAGTTGCGTCCTGGCCGAAAGCCATAAGACGCGTCATGAAACGTCGGTTCAAAGATCGGTTGGAGAAGGCGGCGACCCACCTCCTGAGCCACCCGATCGCGAACGGCTGGAATGCCGAGAGGGCGAAACTCGGTCTCATTTTTCGGGATATAATGCCGACGTAAGGGGAGCGGTTCAAAAGAGCCGTCCTTGAGATCCCGCATGAGCGCGTGGAGGTTCTGATCGAGGTTGGCCGCAAACATCTGAATGCTGACCTTGTCGATCCCTGCGGCGCCACGGTTGCGCTTGACGGCCTGGAAGGCCTCTTGCATCAACCCGTCGGTGATACGTCCGGTTAAGGAGTGGGCTTTGATTTTAGGCTGGTGAGCCATGTTGGTTCCCTAATGCTGTCTGACCAGGTGTGCCTTGAACCGGACCTTGCTCCCGGGGAGGGAGCAGGATGTTTCTTAGCGCGGAGAGGCTGGGTTGACTGGAAGAGGACCAGTCGGGCCATTTGGGGGCTTTAACCAGCGGTGCTAACTGTCCTGTGGGTCCTGTTCTCATAACACCTTCTCTGAGGTTTCACGTTTGACTCCTCCCGAGAGGGAAGAGCTACTACCGATCTGCTGCCATCTCTGAGGTGGAGGCTGTTGGGAAGACCTTCTCCACGCCGGCGCGTTGGCCAGCCCTTTCGGCGGAGCCTTATAGGCCAGCTTTACCCCGTCCTGAGGACGGAGACACCGTGAGACTTCGTCGGTGAAGATGAAGTGCCGTTTTCTCCAAGTGATCGCCTGGGGCACCCGAATAGCCGGAGAGAGTAACCGCATGAGCCTCTCCGGGAATCTCAGTGGGGACTGAGAAGCATGCTTCGCCGTCGGGGCGGGAGCTCGCACGTCATTCAGGCCTAAGTGCAACCCCTCGAAGTGACGCTGTCCGGCCTCTTCGCTACAGCTCCTCGCGGAACCGCACTGGCTACGTTCCCCCTGGACTTCCAGGAGTTTTGACAGCGGCTTCTGCACGGGCACGGACCCGCACAGGTAGGATTGAGTTTGTGTTACTATCATTAACTGCACCGTTTTCTGACTTGGCATTTCATCTCTACGACTCGGCGCGCCCCTCCGGGGCTTGCGGCTTTTGGGGCCATCCCCTCCCACCGTTGAAACGGTGGGCTATTCTCGGCCGTCCCCTGCGGGACAAAAAAATCCGGCGAACCCAAAACCCATGCACTCCTTCGTCAGTTGTCTGATGCATTGCGTGTGGGCCACCAAGGAACGTCGTCCGCTCATCACAAACCGGACCTGCAGCAACGCCTTTGCCCTACCTCGGCGG
>JALYJX010000500.1 GCA_030775065.1 Gemmatimonadota bacterium
CGCTCCTTTCCACATCAGATTCACTCTTCTCGCTGGAGTCCATAGCGCCTACTTCCACTGCTGTGATCGCTGCCACGAGTAGCACCATAACCCGGCGGCAGCGCTTCGTGGCAATCCTCAATATGGAGTCGCTTTTCACCCTGAATCGTCAACATTGCAGGCGCAAGAATATCGCTTCCCAGCGCCGATGTCGTTATGGTCAAATTATCCGAAATGGGTTCCTTTACTCTCAAAGCGTTGGAGCGAGTCCTCTTGCGGGCTTCGGGTTCGAGGGATGCAGCGATGAATTACCGTGATCGCATCGTTCTCATCACCGGCGGTAACTCCGGCATCGGTCGGGCGTTTGTCGATCGCTTCGTTGAAGCCGGCGCGCGGGTGTTCACTTGTGGCCGCAATGCGCGCACATTGAGCGAATTGCGTGCGGCACACCCGGGGATCGAAGCGTGGCGTTGCGATATCGCCTCAGCTCGGGAAGTCAATGCTTTGCTCGATCACATCGCAAACGAGTGCGGTCGGCTCGATATGCTGGTGAACAACGCCGCGGTCATGACGCAGGTGAACTTCCGTGACGAAGGTATTGACGATGCGACCATCGCGCGCGAGGTAGAGACGAATCTGACGGCCCCGATCCTCCTCACGCGTCGGTTTTTACCTTTGCTCCGGGAGGGTCGCGAACCGTTGATACTGATGGTCACCTCGGGCTATGCATTGCTGCCTGCTCGTCGCGCCCCTATCTACTCGGCCACCAAGGCCGGTCTACGCGCGTTTACCCGCGCCCTTCGCTATCAGCTCGATGGTTGCGGGATCCGTGTAGTTGAAACCTTACCTCCGTTCGTCGATACCCCGCTGACCGCCAATATGCCCGGGCGCAAGATGAGCCCGGCGGCGGTGGTGGATGCGACGCTACGCGCGATCGAGCGCGGTCGAGACGAGGTTTTCGTCGGCCAGGTAAGGTATCTCCCCTGGCTCATGCGCCTGGCACCCGGCCTGGCAGCACACCTTGTGGCCAACTCTTGAGCGACTATTGGGGCGATCCTCCTGCAGAGAGGTATTGCATCCAATAACGCCACCCCGATATAACGGAAGTGTATGACAGAGGGCTTTCATAGGCGGCCCGGCATGAAACGGAATATAGACCATGCTCTCCAGGTGATGGCATCTCCACTGTCCGACGCGGAGCCTTCGCCGCCCGAGCCTATGCCCCGACGCTACTCCTCGCTCCCATTCCCTGCCTATCGTTTTGTCCCTGGGCGCACTCCACATCCAACGCGCAACCCAAGGGGGCATTCCTATGGCATAGATCGATGGGTGGTAGTCTCCTTCGACCCACGCGAGTGGTGCACCTCAACCGTCTACCTCCATGGGGTTGATCTCTTCAACTACGCTTATTGGTGGGAGGCACATGAGGCCTGGGAAGGCCTCTGGATGGCCGCCGGGCGGCGGACATCGAGCGGGCGGTTCTTGCAGGGCCTCATTCAGGTTTCAGTCGCACATCTGAAGTGGTTTCAGGGCCTCCCCGAGCCCGCAAGACGGCTCCTGCGGGAAGGGTTTGCGAGAATGACCCAGTGCCCCACGCCGTTTCTTGGGATTGAGGTCGCGTGCTTCCAGCGCGATGTGGAGGCGTATTTCGCCGGTACTCGCGATCTTCCGCCGGTCATTCAACTGGTTGGTTTTGCCGTTGATGGCTAAGTGCCGCTGATCTTCCTTAAAGTAGGGCCGTATGGAGCATTGCAAGCCTTTCGTAGATAACTCCTTCCACGATCAGGTGCTAGCCCAACTTTCTCAACCCACCTCAAGAATCGCTGATTTTTGAGGTGGGGGGTCGTGGGAAGGCGCGTAGACACAAGGGGTTGAGTTTCAAAGTGGCTGTAGTGTAGACCAAGTGCCTTTTCAGCCGTCTGGTTTTACATACAATACGGCGGCATCATGTATCTGCGATGCAACCGGCGCTTCAAGGACGGCAAAGATCATTGCTACTGGAACATCGTCGAAGCCAAGCGCTGCGCCGATGGCAGAGTCGTGCAACGCCAAGTGTTGTATTTGGGCGAAATCAACGACAGCCAGCGCGAGGGTTGGTGCCGGGTGATCGAGGCGTTTGATGAAGACACGCAGCGGCATAGACAACTCGCGTTATTTCCCGCCGAGCGTGAGGTGCCCGAACACGCCAAGGGGTATGGCGTCAAGGTGCGACTCGACGCAATGCAGTTGCATCGACCGCGACAATGGGGTGCTTGCTGGCTGGCCTGTCAGTTGTACGAGCAACTCGGGCTCGATCACTTTTGGCAAGCACGCCTGCCGGATAGTCGCGAAGGCACCTGTTGGCATCACATCCTGCAGACGCTGGTGGTCTACCGCCTGATCGATCCCGGCAGCGAGTGGCGCCTGCACCGGCTGTGGTTTGAGCAAAGTGCCATGGGCGATCTGCTGGGTGCGGACTATTCACTGGTGGAGAAGAATGCGCTGTATCGCTGCCTCGACAAGGTGCTCCCCCACAAGCGCGCGCTATTCAATCATCTGACCGAGTGCTGGCAGGATTTGTTCGGCGTCCGCTTCGACATCCTGCTCTACGAT
>JALYJX010000501.1 GCA_030775065.1 Gemmatimonadota bacterium
CGACCATCCAGCACTCGCTGTTAATCACGCGCGTACGAGAAACCGCGCGGGCCAGCGGCTACCCCTTTACGACGACCTTGACAAAATCGGCCTCATAGAAGCTGCAAGCGAATACAAAATTAACTCGCGAGCAAAGCGAGCAACATTAGCCCGAAGGCCCAGGTGCAAGCGCTCGTTATGCAGCGACGCCTGTATTCAGGGCCGCTCCGGGAAGGGCGATGCAACCTGTAGTCCGGCGACCAGCGGGCGGAGCATCTGGGAAATCCCTGTCGCGCGTGATTACCACCCAGCCACGCTCCCGGGCCTTGAACGGCCAGCAGCGCGTCATTCTGACGGCTCGCGCTGATTCCAGCCCGCGCCGATCCGGGCGAGAATCGCACCGGTTCGACTCCACGCCTCGCTGGAAGGCGCGATAACTCGTCCACGACGTTCGAACGCTTCGAGGAACACCTCGTCGAGCACCCGCCGCGCTTTGTCGGTGCGCGCGCCCGCTGTCAGCTCGGCTGCCACGATACTCGAGAGAACAGTCGCCGGGAGGGCCCAGTTAAGAAACGCCTTGAGTCGATCCAGATCCAGTGGCTGACGGAGAGCGTCAACGAAGACGTTCGTGTCGAGGGTGTAGATCAACCCGCGCGACGAATCGGCTCGATGGCGGCCAGCCCGCCAGCGGCTACCAGCTGATCGAGCGCCTGGAACACCTCCGCGCGGAACACCACGAGGTCCAAAGCCGCGTCCACCGCCGCCGTCTCAGTGTCGGTGCCGAGGGCGGCCTTCGCGGCGTCGAGCTTGCGCTGATCCATTAGCATGTTCTTGCGCTTCAGCGCTCCGAAAGATGAACGTCGCAAAGATACCCACTCCATACAGTCCAAGGCAAGCGTGAAGCTGTATAACGTGCAGCTTCGGCTGCGTCGGCCTTTCACCCAGCGTCGGCTGCAAACGCTCCCCGACCATTTACCAATACCAGCTAGCCGTATGCGGATGGACGTAGGGTTATGTCCGGTCCAAACCACGCCCGATCGCAATGCGCGCGCGTCTCCGGTCCCGACGATTTAAGCTATTGCGTTACCAGCGTGGTGGAACGACATCTCGGTCATCCGCTTGCGCTTGCTTCCACCGCTTAATGCGGCCACCGGGAAGGATGATCCACTTTGTTGAAGCCACGGCCCTCTCGTGTATGTGATTACAGAAAGGGCGTCTCCTTGGTGAGGTCGATGAGTCGGTTCATAGAAGTGTGCAGTCCGTCTAAACGCCTCAACTAAGCTGCGAGCGGGTTCGAAAAATGCGAGCGCAGCGAGCTTCCAAAGACCGCTCGACAGTTTCAGCGCACTTTAGACGTCACGGCGCGCAAGATTCCAATTGACCTCGTCCTGGCGCACGTGACGACAGGCGAGGACGATGATTTCATCCGCGTTCATGACCTCGTATACCAGCGAGTAAGGGAACCGGTGCAAGAGAGCGCGCCGCACCCGGCCGTCATCGCTCACGGACGAATACATGTCGGGGTGCAGTTGCAGAAATCCCAGCGTGGCGTCGAGTTCGGCAATGAAGACGCGACCGAGCCCGGCAACTTGGCCCTCATACCAGCCACGCGCTTCGCGAATTTCGGCGCGCGCTTGCTGGCGAAATCGAACGCGCGGCATCTCTAGCCGCGCTTCGACGATCTCGTGCGCTGTTCGTCCGCCTCCTGATCGCTAACCAAGTCCGTCCGCACGCTTTCCCACGCGACGGCGGCCCCCGGCTCGTCACGATGCTCCCCTCGGCGGGCTTCGATCACTGCGCGCTCCGCGTCGTTCAGCGGAAGCGCGCCGGCGCCGTGGCGGAGGGAATCCCAGACCTGCTCGATAAGCTGGAGTCGCTCACCGACGGTCAACCGCTCGATATCGATGGCTGGATATACCATGCGAGGAAATCTGTGCTCTGCGGCGGTCCCAGACAACCGTCCGCACTTCGGCGCTAGGGTGACCTATAACGCCTTTAGCTACCAACAAAGGAAGGCCCTTTGTCTCTCTCGTTATTGATGGCATTGTGTGCGAGGTCCAACCCCCGAGTCAAGCTGCGAACGAGTCAGCAATTGATGTATTTGACAGGGTTCGCCTCGCCTCTTTTGAAGTAGTGGGCGACCGATTCTCCAACGTACTTGGATCGCACTTCCTCTGGTGCCGTCCGACCAGTGAATTCCCACCTGCCATCGTAGCGCTCTAGATCGATTTCACGTGATTCGTAGTGAGTGGACCCTGCTGGATGCCAGTCCCCGATTTCGTAGGCCTCGAGAACTTCGCCTTGAAAAACCGCGGGGGCGTATTTCGCCCTTTCGCGCCGCGGGCCGACAGCCCAAACGCCCCGCGTGCAATCGTACAACTGTCTGGGCGTCATATCCGATTCATACAGTTGATTGATTCGGATGAGTAAGACCGCGTCTTCAATCTCCAGTTCCCTTTGCTGCGACACCGAACTCATCCGCTGCGCGCCGCCTCGATTGCGGCGTTGTCGATCATCTTCATCTGCATCATCGCATCGTACGCGCGCTTGGCGGCAGGGGGATCGGGAT
>JALYJX010000502.1 GCA_030775065.1 Gemmatimonadota bacterium
AGCGAAGTCAGCCGGGGCGCCGCCAGCAGCTGGCGGTAAACGAACCGGCTGTGGTCAATCGAGAAGAACAGCCCGCCAACACCTCCCGTCTTCATGACCTCGACGTCGATTCCCTGCGGCAGGACTGTGATGGAGCCGCCGCCAACGAGCTTCTCGTCGCGCGCCTGTGAGAGCAGCGCCTCGCCAACCGAGAGGAGCACGATCATCACCGCCACGCCAACGCCGTATCCGAAGAAAAGAAGGACCGACCGCCATGGCCGATAGACGATGTTTCGGAACGCGAGAAGAGAAATCATCGGTCAGTCCTCGACGATCAGTCCGTCGCGCATGTGTATCTTCCGCTTCGCCGCGCTTGCGAGCTCTTCATCGTGCGTAACCACGATGAGCGTGGTGCCGTCGCGGTTCAGCTGGCCGAAAAGCGCGATTATTTCCGCTCCTGTCCGCGCATCGAGCTCTCCAGTAGGCTCGTCGGCAAGAAGGATTGCGGGACGATTGGAAAGTGCGCGCGCGATCGCCACTCGCTGCTGCTCCCCGCCCGACAGCTCGGACGGCCGATGTCGCTCGCGGTGCGCAAGACCCACATAGGCAAGGAGCTCCCTCGCCCGCGCCTGGCGATCCGCCTTCGAAATCCCCGCCTCGGCCATCGGGAGCTCGACGTTCTCGCGCGCCGAAAGCGTCGGCATCAGATAAAAACGCTGAAACACGAACCCGATGTTGCGCAGGCGAAACGAGGTTGCCTCCCGATCCGTCATTCGCGCGACGTCGGTGCCGTTGATCACTACCGATCCCTGTGTGGGACGGTCGATTGCGCCAAGCAGGTTCAGGAGCGTCGACTTTCCGCAGCCCGATGGACCGACGATGGCCACGTAGTCGCCCGCCGGCACATCGAAAGTCACGCCGCAGAGCGCATGCACCGCTTCCTTGCCGAAGGCGTAGTTGCGCGTGAGGCCGCGCGCTTCGACGACTGCCGCACGCTCTTGCGTATCGCTGATGGCCGACTGCCTGCGGCTCTCGATGCTGGTCACGCGATCGCCTCCTGACGCAGAGTCGTCGCGATGGGCAGTGAAGACGCACGAAACGCCGGATACACGCCGGCCGCAATTCCCGAGAGAGCGAGCAGCCCAAGCGCCGTCCACGCCGACTTCGGCTGGAAGAGGAAGAAGTCGATTGCCTCCGGTAGTCCCGGAAACGATGTGAGAATTCCATTCAGGTACCGGCCGGTGACGAGTCCCAGCAACAGGCCGGCGAAGGCACCGACGAGACTGATTGCCACGCCTTCGAGGACGATCTGCTGAACGACGTGAGCACGCGACACTCCGATCGCGCGCATGACGGCGATCTCGCCGATGCGCTCGTTGACCGAGACCGTAACGAGCGTCGTGACGAGAAGAAAACCGACGAACAGGCTCACGCTGCCGAGTATCACAGCCAGCTGGCGGAAGTAGCGAAGGCGCTCGTCAACCTGGTCGAGAGCGAATTCCGTTGAGATCACATTGACGGTGAAAACCTTGCCCTTGATCCACCGGTATGCCGAGTCGACGTCAACTCCCTCGCGCACGCGGATCATGAACAGCGACGCGTCGTCGGCCTTGTCGGGGCTCATCTGCTGAAGCGTCGCCAGGCGCATTGCCGCCGCACGCTGGCGCGCTGCGCCGTAAAGGAAGCGAACCTGTCCGGTGAAAACGAGCTTCCGTGCGCCCGAATACTCTCTTGTCTGTGGATCGTACCCGCTCGCGACCGTGAGCGTGTCGCCGACGCGCGCGCCCGTTGCCTGAATGAAATCGGCGTTGCCGACGATCTCGTTCGGTGCAAGCGGATCTCTTCCTGAAAGAAGCTCGTAATCCCCCTGAACGCTCGGGTCCAGGCCAAGTGCCGAGCTCGTGACAACTCCATCGCCGCGCGGAATGTGAATCGTTCCGCCGAGCACTGCACTGATTGTCGTGAGGTCCGGGTTCTGCCGCAGAACCCGGATGATTCCGCTGGTGTTCTCGATTGTGGCATCGGTGTCGAACGGCAGCGTTCCCTTGGGAGCGAGCCGGATCTGGAATCCACGCGAGAGGAGGAGCTCTCGAAACGACTCGCGCATGCCCGTGGACATCATCACCATGTCGAGCAGCATCGCCGCGGCAACGGCTACGCCGAGCATCGCGAGCAGTGTACGCGTGCCGTGTCGTCTGAGCGATGCCCATGCAAGTGTGAACGGCATCAGCGCCCGAAGAGAACGAGGGGCGGTGTGCGCACCAGACGGAGCGACGCGAGAATTCCGGCGGCAATGCCAAGCACCAGAGAGAGCGTAACCGCCAGCGTCACGATGTCCGGCGTAATGATCGAGAATGACAAGGGCGTCCGGTAAACGCCGCGGTAATACCAGTTGACGAACTGCGAGCCCACCCAGCCGGCACCAACGCCGAGCGCGCTTCCGACGAGGGCGAGGAGCGCAGCCTCGATGACCACGGCTCGCATCACGGTCCGGCGCGAGATTCCCATCAGGCGAAGCGCGGCGACATCCCTCCGCCTCTCCTCAACCTTCAGCAGCATG
>JALYJX010000503.1 GCA_030775065.1 Gemmatimonadota bacterium
TGTGCCTCAGACCGACGAGGCATGTTTTTGGTTGTGGGTCAATAAAAAGGCTCCGGTCGATCGGCGGGGTCTGCTTGCGCAGCCCCAATGTTTGACCGCACGTGGCGGTAGTGGTCCTGAGGACCTTCGTCGACCGGAGCCAATCATGAGTGTACCCCGCAGCGTTGCCGACGTCATCCAGAATCACGTCACCCTGGAAGTCGAGAGCATCGATCGCATGTACCTCAACGTTTATCAACCGAAACTCCAAGCGGAGAAGCAGGCTGCTTGCTTCTTCCGCTTTCATCGCGGCCAGCCCGTCGCTTCCTCGTCCCTGATGGGCGTCATGACCAATGCGTTTCTGGCTCAGGTCGATGCCTTCGTCGCCCAACACAACATTCCGGTGGTCAAGTTTCTCAAGGGACAGCGCAAAGATGATGTGGCCGCCGAGTACCGTGCGCGTTTCCAGGGAAACGAAGGCATTCTGTTCCTCGGCAAGGCTCAAGAAAAAGTCACCGTCTTTCGCACCGAGAAACGCACGGGCGCCGACGGCAAGAAGTATCCCTGGATCGTCAAGAGCGCGACGCCGGTGAATCAGTTCTACTTTTACTGCACCGACGCAGACTTCGGCCCGTTCTTTCTCAAGTTCAGCACCTACTTCCCGTACAACGCCAAGCTCTGCATCAACGGGCACGAATACCTCAAACGGCAACTGGCCAAGGAGGGCATTGCCTTCGAAGCGCTCGACAACGGCATCTTGTCGTGCGCCGATCCCAAGCGGATGCAAGCCATCGCCGACGGTCTGTCCGCCGCCAAGATCGATGCGTTGTTGCGCAAGTGGCTGAAGCGTCTGCCGCATCCTTACACGGCTGGGGACCGCCAGGCCGGCTTCCGCTACGATCTGTCGATCCTGCAAGCGGAGTTCGCGCTCACGCAGGTGCTGGATCGACCGCGCAGCGGCCGCATCTTCTTCGAGCAAGTCATCCGCGAGAATCTCGATCTGGGCCGGCCCGATCAGGTGCAACTGGTCTTCGAGCGTCGCGTGACCAAGCGCACGCCCGGTCGCTTCCGCACGCGCGTGCTGACCGAGGGCGTGACGCCGTCGCTGCACGTCGACTACAAGCAGTCGCGGATCAAGCAATACCACAAGGAAGGCCGCGCCCTGCGCACGGAAACCACCATCAACAACACGCGCGACTTCGGCATCGGCAAACGGCTGCACAATCTGCCCGCTCTGCGGGAGATCGGCTTCCAAGCCAACCGGCGTCTTCTGGACGTCCAACAAATCAGCCACGATTGCACGATCGGCGAAGACGCGTTCCGGCAGTTGAACGAACCGGTGGAAGTGAACGGTCAACGGTGCAGCGCTTTGCGTTTCGCCGACGTGACCGTCCAGGCTTTGTTGAGCGCACTGCTGGTGTTTCGTCTGTTGCCTGCGGGGTTTTCCAATCGCGATCTGCGCAACCACTGGGCGCCCCTGCTGGGGAAAACGCCTCAGTCCATTACCCCTGGGCAAATGACTTACCACCTGCGGCGTTTGCGTCTGCATGGGCTGATCGAACGACTTCAGGGAACCCATCACTATCGCATGACCGACCGAGGCTGGCGAACGGCTCTGTTCGGCACGCGCGTCTATAACCGTCTACTGCGCCCCGGCTTGGCTATGATCATCCCGCCCGAAGCAGCGGGCGATTCATCATTGCGCCGCTGCTTCGTTACTTTGGACCACACTATCGATGAATGGATCCACGACCAAAAACTGGCCGCTTGAAAACTTGACTCATTTACTATGTGTTGCAAGGATCAAGTAACCTAGCGCATGTGCGGCAGCCATGCCGCGCGCCAACTTCTCGACCAGTTCGGCTGTTTGTTGTGGCGGCAGCGGATCGCCGTTGAGATGCTTCGATAGCGAACCATTCGGACAGAATTCCAGCGAGAAGTAGGGAAGGCCGGCGTGTTCGCCGACGTCGTAGATTTGCACAACGTGCGGATGATTGAGATCGGCAATCGCTTCGGCCTCGATGCGAAAGCGATCCAACTCGGTAATGGAGGCATGGCCGCCGGCGAGAATCATCTTGAGAGCGACAACGCGGTTCGCCTTGATTTGCCGCGCCTTGTAGACGACCCCCATGCCGCCGCCGCCGACGCGCTCGAGAATGCGATCGTGGGAGATCGTGTCCCCGACCTGCATGGCGCCGCCAACCTCCTTGCGATCTGCCAAAATCCAATGGAAATATGGCGCGAGGATATGTCCCGGCAGCAGAAAAGACAAGAGCACGTATCGCGCCATGTTAAATGTTACCGAGCAGACTATCGTCGCGCCAGAAATCGGGTTACCCATGGAGAGGACGGATTTTCATGGGAGCGACCCGAGTGGGACCACAGGCGACGCGAGAGTATCTGGCACGGATGCGGGAGCGGTATGAGCGAGCGACGCGGGCGGCGAAAGGAGGGCTGCTGGATGAGGTGTGTGAGGTGACGGATTTCATCGGAAGGCGGTGATCCGGCTGTTTGCGACGCCCTGGGCCGACGCGGCCGGGTCGGGGTCGCGG
>JALYJX010000504.1 GCA_030775065.1 Gemmatimonadota bacterium
TAACCGACCTCCTCGTGAAAATACGTCTTCAGACCGCCGTGAACGCGCAGCCGGCGCAGCCGCGTCGCGAGCGCCTCGTCCTGCGTCACGATCATGCCTCCGTCGCCGTATCCACCGAGATTCTTGGAGGGGAAGAAGCTGAAGGTCCCGATTGTCGCTGCTTCGCCCGCTTGAGTTTTCCGCCCGGCTATCTCGCGAGTTGCACCAATCGATTGGGCTGCGTCCTCGATCATCGGCAGGGCCGGTATTGCCGCGGTGATCGCGTCGAGCGGCGCGAGCTGCCCGAAGAGATCCACGGGCATAACGGCTTTCGTCCGCGACGTGACTGCTGCGGCAGCTGCCTGAGGCGAGATGTTGAACGTTCCTGGATCTATGTCGGCAAACACGGGTCGCGCGCCGACGTTGTGAATCGTTCCCGCGGTCGCGAAAAACGTGAAAGGGGTCGTGACAACCTCGTCGCCCGGCCCGATGTCCAGCGCGCGCAATGCGAGGAGAAGCGCATCCGTTCCGCTCGCGCATGCAATCGCGAACCGCGTTGCGGAGAGCTCGGCCACCGCAGCCTCGAGCTGCTCGACGGGCGGGCCCAGGATGAATGCCTGTTCGTCCACAACGCGCATCATCGCGGCGACGACTTCGTCGCGGATGGTCGCGTATTGGGCGCGCAGATCGAGCAGCGGCACTACCATGCCCTTTCGCTCCGAAGTCCGCAGTTTTCGTTCATAGCCTTGAAAGATCGCCGGTTCAGACGCGCAACGGGAGCGGTACGTCGCGTCCCGTTTTCGCCGATTCGTAGATGCCCAGGATGAGCTCCAGCGATTTTCGCCCCGCTCGCCCGTCGGTGTCCGGCCTGGCCTCACCTCGGAGCACCGCAAGCACGTTTCTATAGTAGCCCTCGTGGCCGAACCCGTAGACGTTCGGAGGATTAGTGTCGAGGCTGTGAATCAGCTCGTCGTCGGGATCGCTGTCGGCAAAAGCCCAGTGCTCAACCTTGTTCACCGCCGTTCCCCCGATCTTGACGGTCCCCTTCTCCCCGAGAACAGTCAGCGACCCCTCCATGTTCTGCGGGTATGTGAGCATGGTTACCTCGATCACTCCAAGGGCGCCCGACCTGAAGCGCAGGATCGCAACTCCGGTGTCCTCGGTCTCGATCTTCCGGCCGAGTGTCGCCGTTTTCGCCATCACATTCTCCACCGGACCCACGATCCACTGTATGAGGTCCACGTAATGCGACGCCTGATTCATGAATGCCCCACCATCGAACTCCCACGTGCCGCGCCAGGGCGCCTGCTCGTAGTACTCCTGCGGCCGCGTCCATCTCACCGTACAGTTGGCGAGGTAAAGCCGGCCGAAACGCCCCCGGTCAACGGCGCGCTTGAGCATCTGCACCGGGGCATTCAGCCTGTTCTGCTTGACGACGAAGAGGTGGACTCCGGCGGCATCGCATGCCTGCAACAGCTCGTCGGCGCCCTTGAGCGATATCGCCATCGGCTTTTCCGTCACAACGTGCCGGCCTGCCTTTGCCGCGAGCACACCCTGCGCCGGATGATATCCCGAGGGCGTTGCGATCGCGACGATATCCGAGGGCACTTCGGCAAGCATCTTCTCGTACGACGTATACCATGGAATCCCCCGCGGCTCGGCCGCGGCGCGCGCGCGATCCTCGCTCGCGTCGCACGCTGCGACGAGATCGAGCCCGTCGACTCGCGCAATCGCATCGACGTGATTCTTCGAGATGCGCCCGCAACCTACGAGTGCGATCCGGAAAACCTTCGAGGAATCAGCCATCACTCTGCGACCCGCTCGATCGAGTTGCCGTGTGAGCGATAGGTCTCCCCGCAGGCCTTGCACTTCCCCTCCCCGTTGTCAGGGAGTCTCACGCCACATTTGCACATCCAGCCCACGCGACGCGCGGGAACTCCAACCATCAGTCCATGCGCCGGCACGTCCTTCGTAACGACGGTTCCGGCACCGATGAATGAGTATTCGCCGAGCGTAGTGCCGCAGAGAATCGTTGCGTTTGCGCCGATCGTCGAGCCTCGCCGCACCAGAGTCTTCTGGTACTCGTTCCGCCGCGAGACATGGCTGCGCGGATTGATGACGTTCGTGAATACCATCGACGGCCCGCAGAAAACGTCGTCCTCCAGCTCCACTCCCTCGTAAACGGACACGTTGTTTTGAATCTTCACGTTGTTGCCGATGCGAACGCCGTTCATCACGACGACGTTCTGTCCAAGCGAACACCTGTCGCCGATGATTGCGCCGCCGAGTACGTGGCAGAAATGCCAGATGCGCGTGCCAGTCCCGATGGAGGCGCCCTCATCTACATAGGCGGATTCGTGGACGAGCTCTTCCGTCACGCGGGCACCTCCGACCGTAGACTCGCATGCCACTCCTGGAGCGACCGGACCGAGGGTGCTCGCGACCTCATCGATAGAATTGCGTCGCACGCGGCACTCGCGGCCGAAAGAGTCGTGGTGTACGCGACTCCGTGGGCGATCGCGGCCTGCCTCAGAGTATAGT
>JALYJX010000505.1 GCA_030775065.1 Gemmatimonadota bacterium
GTTGTCCACTCAGTCCACCAAGTCCACCAAGTCCACTCAGTCCACCGTCCACCAAGTCCGTTACGATGCACTCGTGGGCAAGCTCCTGATCGTCGGCACGCCGCTCGGCAATCTTGCCGATATGTCTCCGCGCGCGATCGCGGCGCTGAAGTCCGCCGATCTCATCCTCTGCGAGGACACGCGGCACACGCGCAAGCTGCTCTCACACTTCGGCATCGACCGTCCCACCGACAGCTATCACGAGCATAACGAGGATCAGAAGGCGGCTCTGCTGGCTGCGCGCATCGAGCGTGGCGAGACTTTGGCGCTGGTCAGCGATGCAGGGATGCCGGTCCTTTCCGATCCCGGTTTCCCCATCGTTCGTCTGGCGCGCGAGCGCGGTCTCACCATCGAGCCGATCCCGGGACCCTTTGCCGGCGCGCTCGCTCTCGCCGCCAGCGGGATCGCGCCACTCCCTTTCACGTTCCTCGGATTCACGCCGCATCGTCAGGGGGAACGCCTCGACTTCTATCGCGGCGCGGCGGAGCTCGGGCATACGATCGTCGTCTACGAATCGCCGGAACGAGTCGTTGCGTCGCTTCAAGATGCACTCGAGGTCCTCGGCGATACCGAAGTCACCGTCGCGCGCGAGATGACCAAGATGCATGAAGAGTTTCTCAGCGGACGCGTTTCCGAGGTGCTCGCCACATTGGAAGCGCGCGATCGTGTCTACGGCGAGATCACGATCGTCTTCGGCGCACCGGCACGTCAGGCAACGGAAGTCACGCCAGACGAGTTGCGCGCCGCGTTCGAGCGTCTGCGCGAAAGCGGCATGCGTCGCAACGATGCGGTGAAAGCGATCGCGGAGAAGTTCGGGATGCGGAAGAACGACGTCTACCGTGTGTTGCTCGGCTGATCTCTCAACACGGCTCGCGCGAACTTGATGAAGTAATCGACGCCCGAGGCCAGCGCGAAGAACATCACGCCCCACAGCGCGACCGTGCCGATCACGCGGAACTGGCCGAGCTCATAGCCGAGGATCAGCAGCGAGATGGCGATCACCTGCGACACCATCTTGCCCTTCCCGAGCGGCGACGCGGCGATCATCACACCCTGCTGTGCGGCGATCGAGCGCAGGCCGGAGACCGCGAACTCGCGACCGATGATGATCACCACCATCCAGGCCGGCACGTGCTTGGGATCCATCTCCACGAGCGAGATGAAGGCAGCGGACATGAGCAGCTTGTCGGCGATCGGATCGAGCAGCGCGCCGAGCTTGGTGGTCTGGTTGCGGCGGCGGGCCACCCAGCCGTCGAAGAAGTCGGTGATCGCGGCCACGAGAAAGATGGCCAGCCCCACGAACTCGCGGGCCGTGAATTTCGTCAGCAGCACGACCACCAGGAACGGGACCAGGAAGATGCGGAACAGCGTGAGCGCGTTCGGCAAGTTCCAGACTTCGTTCGATAGCTTTTCGCGCTGCACGGATTGGATCGCCTGAGGCGGGGGCACGGTCATCGACGCTTCGAAACTCGCGGGCAGGATATTCGTTTCGCGGAGGCGTGGGAAGCGTCCCCTCGGAATTTCATCCGCGCGTTTGACATTCCCGGACCTGCGACTAAAATCGCGCTTCCCTCGGCCCGGGTGGCGGAATTGGTAGACGCGCAGGTCTCAGAAGCCTGTCCGCATTAGCGGGTGCTGGTTCGATTCCAGTCCCGGGCACCAACACGAAATTCACAGAAAACGGCGGCGAGCCAATCGCCGCCGTTTTGACTGGCGTACGATTCGCACAGATGCGTTTCCCGATGAGGCGTCTTCCCGCACCGATCCTGCTCGCCGTCGCGCTGGCCGCGTGTGACTCGGCACCGCCGCCTGTCGAAGCTGCCAACGTCCAGACCATCAACACCGTTCTCGCCGTTCCGGCTACGCTCGATCCGCCACCCATGCTGCACGACGAGGCGCCGCCGCTGAAACCGAAAGCGCTTCCGTGGGAAACGCCCACGCCGATCGTGTTCTCCCCCGAAGACGAAAAACTCCGCGCCTCCCTCCCCTTCACCCCCGCCATCGCCATGGACCCAATCGACGGCGGCAAGATCTCCATGCGCGCCACCACGCCGACGTTCGAGTACAAAGGAAAGATCTACTACTTCACGAACGAAGCGAACAAAACTGCCTTCGCCGCCAACCCCGAGCAATATCTCAAGGGCGGCTACATGAGGCTCTAGCCGGCACGGCCGGCGGCGCTGGTTGGCCCGGCTTCAACGGTTTTCCGTTGAGCCGCATCTGCTGTTTGACGTGGCCTGCGTAGCAAGCAAAAGCCGCCGTAGGCGGCGCGAGGAAATAGCACCCGGCTTCAGCCGGGTGACCGCGGGTACCTCATTCGAGTCCGCGTAGCGGGCGACAGACCTGCCGCCCGCTAACGCATGTTGAAAGCGCGCCCCTTCCTGTAAGTTTGGAGTCGACGAAACCGAAACGAAAGGAAGGGACGGCTGCCATGAAGAATCAGGCGATTCAGTATCTCGCGTTCGATGTACACCAGG
>JALYJX010000506.1 GCA_030775065.1 Gemmatimonadota bacterium
GTAGCGGGCCATGGAGTGCGCTCGTCCGAGAGAAAACAGCGATTCACCGACACACGATCCAACCGCTATTGCATGATGAGTACCGCGACAACACCATAGTCATGAGACTTTTTCTACAGCCTCGTTATGCGGCATCCACCCACCACGTGGCATTCGTCGCGCAATGACCGCTACCGGCCAGAACGGACTCGCGGTCTGTCAAGGTTTTCAGACGTAAATCCCGTAGATCATGCTTCGGCCATCCTATAGCTTCTCGGAGATCGTATCATGCTCGGTAACATGCGACTCGTCCGGAGTGTCGGGCTAGTACTTTTCATCGGCAGCTTCGCGCTTGCGCTGCACGCTCAGACTGTCGTTACAACGGCCCACGGCTCGAACGTTCCCAGCGACCCTGACGTCCTTGGCGCCGAGCGCCTCTTTTCGGCTTGGATTGAAGGACAGATCGCGTATCGAGGACTCCCCGGTGTCGCCGTTGGTGTGGTGAGCGACCAGGAACTGGTCTGGTCCAAAGGTTTCGGCTTCGCGGACATCAACGCGAAGGTGCCGATGACGGCGACCACAGAATTTCGCATGGCGTCCAACAGCAAGCTGTTTACGGCCGTCGCGATCATGCAGCTTCGCGAGGAAGGCAAGCTGCGCCTGGACGATCCCGTGTTGAAGTATCTGCCGTGGTTCAAAGCGAAGCCCGCCGGGGACGACGATGGCCCAATCACCATCGAGCAACTGCTATCTCACAGCTCGGGCTTGCAGCGCGAGGCTTCCGACCACTGGGCGTCTTACAAGTTTCCGACCACCGAGGAAATCCAGCGGCTCTATGCCGATCGACAGGCAGTGTTTGCCCCGTCGGTGCGGTGGAAATATTCCAACCTTGCATTCGCAGTCGCTGGGTTGGTGGTCGAGAAGGTGAGCGGGGAGCAGTGGGCCGATTACATGGAACGCAACATCTTCGCGCCGCTCGGCATGAACGCCTCGAGCGTGGACAAGAACGTATCCGGGCTGGCGGTTCCGTACGGCCGCCGCATGCCGGACGGGTCCCGCGAGGTGCTCCCCTTCGTCGATGCGCGTGGTATGGCGGCAGCAACGGGGGTCACCTCGAACGTCGAGGATATGGCGAAGTTCATTTCCGCCCAGTTCCGCCGGGGCCCGCGAGGCGGAAGGCAAATCGTGAGCGGTGCCTCCTGGCGCGAAATGCTCCGCGTGCGTTCCGTCGAGGAAAACTGGACTTCCGGAACCGGTCTGGGTTTCGACATGAAGCGCGTCAAGGACAGAACCTATGTCGGGCACGCCGGCGGCTATCCCGGCAATACGACCCAGACGCTCATCCAGCTCGACGACAAGGTGGGCGTCATCGTCCTCACGAACACGAACGACTCCTACCCTGCGGACATCGCGCAGCAGTTAATGGCGAGCGTCGGTCAAGCGGTGGCGCGGGCAGCGATGACGAAACCAGCGGCCGTAGCGTGGGATCCGGCGTGGGAGCGGTATGCCGGACTTTATCGGAGCCGCTGGGGAGACCAACAGGTCGTGATACTCAACAAGCAATTGGTCATCGTTGCGCCCAACGGCCCGAATTTGGACGATCCCCTCGCACTCGAGCCGCTTGGCAACGGCCGTTTTCGCTTCGTTGCGCCCACGGGTGGCGGCGGCGTTCACGGCGTCCTGGGCGAGGTCGTACGATTCGTCGAGGAAAGTGGTCGACCGATCCGGATGTACTTGGGAGACACCTGGATCGATCGTGTGCCGGAGCACTGAGGAACCAGAAGGGAAACGTGAGGCGGCGAGTGCCGCGTAACCAGCGCTTGCAGCAGACGAGCCCCTGAGCGCTTCGGCCGCCGCCGGATATCTTATGCACTTGGATCAGTGGCGGCCTCAGCAGGGGCTCGCTGCTGAAGCGCAGGTCGTTAGCCTGACCACAAGCGAACATGCTCATGCAGTCAATGATTATTACGTTTCGCGGTGTGCTCGCAGACAGAAGCGAAAGCCATCCGCCGTGAGGTCCAGAAATGGAGATATCGCCACTAAACCATAGTGCTGCAAAACTTTCGAGACGGTATTTCCTGCAGTCTTCGGCTGCGGCCCTTGGTGCTCTTTTGTTGGGGTGCCGCGCGGACACATCATCATCGTCCCTCGCAGCGAAACTTGTGGGTCTGCGCGCGTTCATGGAAGCGCAGCTGGCCAGTGGCTTGTTTCCAGATGCCGTTTGGCTTGTCGCTCAAGGTGACGATGTGGCTGTACACATGATCGGTACGCAGGCGATCGGGGGAACCGCCCCGATGCAACGCGACACGATCTTCCGCATTGCCTCGATGACCAAGGCAGTTACGGCGGCCTGCGTGATGATGCTGATTGAGGACGGCCAGATTGAGCTTGATGCACCGGCCCACCCCCTGGCTTCCCGAACTGGCCAGCCGTCGCGTACTGCCCGTATCGATGGACCGCTCGACGATACCGTCCCCGCGAAGCGCGATATTACGGTGCGCGATCTGCTCGCGTACACCTTGGG
>JALYJX010000507.1 GCA_030775065.1 Gemmatimonadota bacterium
GGTCCAGACGACAGCGTACATCCGCTATGGCGGTGCGCGCGCCTGGTCACTCTCGGACGCAACCGCCCTCCAGCAGTTTTTCACTCGCCGGTTTGGTCGCGCACTTCCAATCGGCGCTTTCGGCCAGTCAGCGCTGCACAACCGCTGGGGCTACGACCATCGCAACGCGATGGACGTCGGAGTTAATCCTGCTACGGCGGAAGGCCAGGCTTTGATGGAGTATCTACGTGTTAATGGCATCCCTTTCATTGCCTTCTACTTTGCAGTGCCAGGCAAGGCCACGGGACCGCACATCCACATTGGGCTGCCTTCGCACAGGATCGCACCGATGTGGGTCGCGGCGAACGCCGGCAACATATCACGTCAGTGAGGAAGGAGGTCTTATGGATGGTGGAATATCAAACGGAGTGGCGGCCATCATGGGCGCTTTAGTTGGAGGTCTTGCGTCACTAGCGAGCACATGGGTAAGTGAACGAACTCGACATAGACGAGATCTGTTGCACCGAGAAATCACCAAGCGAGAGACTACCTATTCCGACTTCATCCAGCACGCTTCGAAACTTTTCGTCGCGTCGGCCACGCACAACCTCAACGACGATGACGCGAACTTCGAATCGGAGCTGGAAGGGGCGGTCTCGCTTTACGGAATCGCGAGCCGCATTCGATTGTTTGCTTCTGATCGAGTTATCAAGGAAGCAGAAGCGGTCCTCGACCTGATACTCATCCAGTTTGGAGCTGAAAACATCTCTGTCGAACAACTTCGTAAAAAGAAGCTCAATGAGAGAGATCCCTTGAAGGCCTTCAGCGTTAGTTGTAGGCGCGAACTCCAGGACCTACAAAGAGTGATATAGCCTCAAGTCACGTGCTTCGAAATCAATAAACATCAATTCAAATAGTGCTGCATCTCCCATCTTCGTAACTCCAGCAGTGTCATAAAAGTGGGCATCTTGATGACGACCTTACGCTATGCCTGGCCAACTGTTAGTAGATAGCGCGCCAGGGCCCTCCAAAGAGCTTCTCTGGCGACTCCAAAGAGATCGCTAACGCTTCCGATTTTGCCGAACCGCTCACACTTTCGGCGTTGTCACTACATGAAACCTGGCGGAAAATCGTTGCCAGTTAACCGACGGAGAATGAAACCCTTGATTTGATTTACAAAAGGAGAAACGTCATGGTTGCGGAAATACAGACACAGCAAGTAGCAAACAACTCCTTCTTCCTCGATCCCAGAGTCAAATGTGCGCAGGCTCAGGAATTCGACGAACGGCTTTCGGCGCTCATTATCGGTCAGGAGAATGCGGTTAGCTGCATGGGCAATCTGTATCAACTGTTTCTCGCGGGAATGAACCAGAGCAACAGACCTCTTGGAACCCTACTTTTCCTGGGGCCGACCGGTTCCGGCAAAACACGGGTGGTCGAAGCCGCAGCGGAGATTCTCTTTGGAGACCGTAATGCGGTTATCAAGATCGATTGCGCGGAGTTTCAGCACTCGCACGAGATCGCTAAGTTGGTCGGCTCTCCCCCAGGATATCTGGGCCACCGGGAAACTTCGCCACTTCTTACTCAAGAAAACCTCGACCGTTTCCAAACGGAAGACACTCCGCTTTCGCTTGTTCTATTTGACGAAATTGAGAAGGCATCGGATTCGTTGTGGCAGCTGCTGCTCGGCATCCTTGATAAGGCGACATTGACGCTGGGTGATAACCGGCGCGTCGATTTTTCGCGGTCTTTGATCATCATGACCTCGAACCTGGGCGCGAGGGAGATCTCCGAATTGATCGAGCGCCGGATCGGTTTCACCGCACCCCAGGAACTCAACGACGTCGATAAGAGCCAGATTGCTATTGACGAGAAGATCCAACGCACGGCCGTTCAAGCGGCCAGCCGGAACTTCTCTCCTGAGTTCATGAACCGGATAGACAAAGTAGTGGTCTTCCACTCATTGAACGAACGGCATCTGCGGCAAATTCTCGATCTTGAACTTCGCTCCCTCCAGGAGCGGATCATGCGCTCGGCTAGAACTAAGTTTTTCTTTAACTGCTCTGATTCAGTGAAGGAACTGTTGTTACGTGAAGGTATGGATAGCAGATATGGCGCGCGCCACTTGAAGCGTTCGATTGAACGACTGCTTGTCATGCCCATGTCAAATTTGGTGGCGAGTGGCCAGGTACATTTAGGTGACTCGATTTATCTCGATTTGGACCACAGTGGTTCCGACATTTCGTTCGCGAGACGTTCGGGGCTAACGATGATTGACGATTCGTTTCTTACCGAACCTTCGGTAGAAGAATTTGGCGCGCCGTTGCATGAGGCGCAGCTCAGCCGGCAAACAGTAGCGGCTGCATAGTACCGTGCTGGTTAATCCTTCGGTCCATACGCTTCGCGCAGCGGTGACCTTTGCCACTGTTGCAAAGGCGCAGGAGCATGGAATGGACAGGGTAAGCTAGGAGATGGAGTAGTCCGGGGATCGCGCGATCGGCCACGGACGTGCCGGATAAAAGC
>JALYJX010000508.1 GCA_030775065.1 Gemmatimonadota bacterium
GTGCAGGGGAGGGAGCTGCTCCCTCCCCGCTCCGGATTGTCAGGGTGAGGTGGACGTTTGGTGGGATGTTACGTCTTGGCGCGGGCCTTGGCGGACTGGGCACGCTGGCTCTCGCCGGTGAACTCGAGGATGGTGGCGTGGTGGACGAGCCGGTCGACTGCGGCCATGGTGGTCATCGGGTCCTTGAAGATCTGGTCCCATTGGCTGAAGACCAGGTTGGAGGTGATGACGACGCTCTTGCGTTCGTAGCGTTCCGCAAGGAAGTGGAAGAGCACCTCCATCTCCTCGCGCGATTGTTGGACGTAGCCGATGTCATCGATGACGACGGCGTCGAAGCGCTGCAGTCGCGCGATCGCTTGCGGCAGCTTCAGGTCGCGTTTGGCTGCGAGCAGCTGCGTGACCAGGCGGAAGGCGGGCACGAAGTAGACCTGGAGTTGATGGCGGCGGATCCACTCGCGGGCCAGGGCGGCGACGAAGTGGGTCTTGCCGCGGCCGGCCAGGCCGAAGCACAGCAGATTATCGCCGCGCCGTACGAAGTCGGCCTCGAGCAACGTCGGCAATTGACGGCGGATCTTCTCCGGGAGTTTTTTCTCGTCGAGCGACTCGAGGGTTTTGGCCGGCGGTAGATTCGCCTCCTTGAGCTGGCGGGCGATTTTGCGTTGGAGCCGGTCCTGGGCCTCCGCCTCGAACAGATGGGTGAGGAACCGTGCGTAACCCCAGTTCTCCGCCTCGGCTCGTTGGACCGTCGGGGCGTACTCACGCGCGATCGTGGGCAGGCGCATCGCGCGTAACAGCAGGGGCAAGGTGGCGGCGCTCACGACGCCACCTCCATCGCGGCTGTCGCGATGTCCGTGATCAATGCATCGTAGGAATCCAGTTCGGGCGTGAAGGCCGGCAGATCGACCGGGCGCACGGGCACAGGGTCTCGTAGTTGTCCCTCGATGACGTCGGCCAATGGCAGTTCACCGGCCCGCAGCAGCGCGCCCAGACTCGCGGCCACCGGATCCTCGCCCCGCTCCGCGGCCAGTTGCAGCAGGCGCAGATAGCGTGCCGTCGCGGTACGCTCTTCCGCCGCACAAAGTCGATCGTAGGCCTGACGAAAGACCGGCCGCGGGAACAGTTCTTCGCGGTAGATGTAGCGGGCAAATGCGCCCGGCTTGCGCATCAGCGAGGCAATGATGTGTCGATAGTCGATGCGCGGCGCCTTGCCCGTGGAGCGGGCGTAGCTGGCGACCTCCTCGCCGCGATAGACGAAGCGTACGGTCTGCTCGCTGAGGTGGGCCTGCAGCAACGCGCCGATCAATCGTGCCGGCACCGAGTAGGCCCGGTCGCGCACCCGCGCGGTGCAATAACTCGACACGCGTACGGTGATCTCCTCGGTCTCGGGAAAACGGACGCCGGGCAACGCACCCAACCGCTCCCGTTCCTCCCCCAACTTCACCGTGCGCAGCGCATTGGCCCCGCGGCACGCGCCGGCGACAAACTCCGCGTACGCCGGCACGCCTGCAAAATCCCGGCTGCGGCGCAGAATCAATTGGTTGTTGAGCCGGCGCTTCAACACGCCCTGGGCCGCCTCCACGTCGCCGTTTTGATTGGGACTGGCGACCGCGATCGTGCGTGGCTGCAGCCCCAGGTGCGCACACAACGCGACATACTCGGTGTTGAAGCCACGCCGACTCTCACCGCGTTTCAGTTGATGCGTCGCGGTCGAACTCTGATCGGTCTGCGACCACGGCGGCACGCCGCCCAGTTCCCACAGCGACGCCTGCAGGCCGCTCTTCAACGACAACATCGACTCCGACAGGCACGGGGTCGCCCACTCCCAGTTCGAATACGGCAACACCGAGTGGCAAAGCAGATGCGGGAATGCCTCGCCCGCGATCGTCACGCGCAGTTCCTTCGCGCACGTCCAGTCCGTCTGCAGGCACTCGCCGGGCGCGTGGGTCTGCGCGAAAAACACCTCCTTGGGTGGCCCGTGGCGGCGCAGCCACTCGGCGGTGCGCCGCTGAAACGTGCGCAGCGCCCGCACATCCACCTGGCCGGGATGCTCCGCGAGCAAGTGCTCAAAGAGCGACTTGCTCTCCACCTCTGGGCTCTCGCCGAGCCAGCGTTCAGCCTGCGGCCAAATCGGTGCCAACGGATCGGCCCGGGTGCGCCACGTGCGCGGCGCCGGTGGTGACCAACCGTTGCGCACATAGCGCCGTGCCGTCTTGCGGTCCATGCCCGCCTTCATCGCGGCCTCGCCCACGAGGCCGCTTGATTGATGTTCTTTCATGAGTCGTCGATACTGCTGCTCGGTAATCATGGACCTGCGAAAAGGTCCGAGCTTACCGCTCACGCAGACCAACGACTCCCTCAAACCCCCGCCAAGCAATGGGGCGTTTTAGTTGTCGTCGTGGGGCGGTCTAGTTGTCGTTGGGGGCGGCCGACCGAATGCCGCTTAACGTGCCCCGAATATTCGGTCGCCAGTAGTGATGGCGTCGGTCACCTTGCCGTTAGCC
>JALYJX010000509.1 GCA_030775065.1 Gemmatimonadota bacterium
ACCGCGTGCCCCTCGGCGGCCCGCACACCCAGCGGCGCCGACTTGCGCTCCTGGCTTACCTGGCCGCATCGGATCCCGCTGTGATCGCGCGCCATAAGCTCATCGCGTTGCTCTGGCCCGAGAGCGATGAAGGAATCGGACGTCATTCGCTATCGCAGCTGCTCTACGCACTTCGACACGACCTCGGCGCGCATGTACTGAGGGTCGATCAGGAAACCGTCAGCCTCGACCCCGCAATACTCGAAAGTGATGTCCACGTCTTCGATGTGGCGTTACGCGCCGGACAGCTCGGGCAGGCGGTCGACCAATACCGTGGCGCGTTCCTCGATGGGTTTCACGTCGACGACGCGCCTGAGATGGAAAGATGGATCGACTCTGAGCGCGCGCGCCGCGCGACCCAGTGCGCTCTTTCGCTCGATCGGCTGGCAGCCGACGCGGAAGGTCGGGGCGACTGGCATCGCGCGCACGAATGGTGGCATCGTCGCGCGGTACTGGATCCGACTGACGGGCGAGTCGCCCTGCGCCTGATGCACTCGCTGGTGGCGATCGGCGATCGGCGGGGTGCGTTAGAGGCGGCGCGTGTCTATGAGACGCTGGTCCGGGAGGATCTGGACGCAGAGCCCGACCGCGCGGTCACGCAGCTCGTTGCCGAGCTTCGAGATGGGAAACATCAACCGGTCGAAGGCGCGGTGCCCGGAGCTGCGAGATCTCATACGGCGGCAGGCATAACGCCGAGCGAGGTGTCGGGCGCTCACGTGCCGGTCAGCGACCCGTTGCCGATCGAGCCGATTCCCGCGCCTGCTCCGACGCGTCCAACGTCTGCCTCGACGCGACGGACGTGGCGCTGGACCGCAGTCGCGACAGTCGTGGCTGCGATCCTGGCAGCGTTGGCATGGCAGCAGTTACAGCTCCGCGAGTCGGGTCGCGCGACGCCGTCAGTCAGCGCCGTCGTCGTCATCGGCGACCTCGGCGGACCGGACTCAGTCCTTGCGTTAGCGGTGCGCGAGGCGCTCCGCGCTCAACTCTCCAACACGAGCGGTGTTTTTGTCACGAGCGACCTCGGTCTTCGCGAGCTCAAGACGCTCATGCGTCTCCCGCTGGATTCGTCGCTCACGCCACCGCAGCTGCTCGCCGTCGCGACCCGGGCCGGCGCGCACGTCGCCGTAGCCGGGTCGGTGGTGCCCGTTGGAGCCGGCGCACAGATTGTCGTGGACGTCCTCGATCCAGGTTCAGGACGGGTCCAAGGCACGTTCGCCGAACGGCCGCTCGACGCTCCGGCGATTCTGACGGCGATCGAGCGCATGGGACGGGCGCTCGGTGCGATGATTTCACGCGCGCCCCGCGATTCGAGCATCCGGGCGCTTCCGGCAGTTACGACCGCATCGTTGCCGGCGCTCAAGAGCTACGCCCTCGCGCGCCAACTGGCCTCACGGGGCTTGCGACCGGAGGCACTGGAGCACGGTGAACGCGCCGTCATTTATGACAGCACCTTCGTGCTCGCGCATTATCTGCTCGGCGACCTGCTGTGGTTCCTGGACAAGCAAGAGCATTCCGAGGCCCACCTGACGAAGGCCTACGAGCTGATTAGAACCGTTCCGCTCAGGGAGCAGCTTGCAATTCGGGCACGCTACGAGCAGCTCGTGCGCGATCGTCCCGACAGCGCGCTTGCATACTGGGATTTGCTCCACGACGCTTCACCACGCGACGCGCTGGCTTACGAGGGTCGGACCTGGGCCCTGCGCGCGCTCGGGCGTCACGAAGAAGCCGCAGCGGCGGCCGATACGGCAATGCACCTGGAGCCGGCCGCCGTGGTGCCGAACACGAACAACGCCCTGTATTCATGGCTTGCCGTTGGAGACACTGCAAACGCGCTGGTGGTCGCCGAGCGTGTGGCCACGCGCAATCCCGAAGCGCCGCTCGAAGCGCGATTCTACGCCGCATTGCAGCGCCGCGACCTGACGGCTGCGCTGGCTCTCGCCGACAGCTCCTCGGTGATGTCGACGCGCGCGTGGCGGCGGCAGGTGGCACATCTGGCGCGAGGCGACGTTGCCGGTGCGCGAGCTAATCTGGACTCGTTGAGGGCTGCGGACATGGCACAGTATGTACCACGCGCGCTCGTCAACGAGGGGTGGGTGGAGCTTGCGCTAGCTGGCGATCGCGGCGCGGGCGCGCGCTATGCGCAGGAGGCTCTCAATTGGTTGCGAGGGCACGATCTCTCTCCGCCGGCGGTAGCGCGGCTTTCGGAGCGCATTGCCGACCTGGCCGCGCGCTCGGGCGACGAGCCAACGGTGCGCGCAGTCATCGATCTCGTTCGGCAGCGGGATCGCGGGCGAGCGCTGCGCAGCTATGTGCTGGCTCAACGCACGCTGGATGCCGCCCTGGCTTACACGCGCGGCGACTTCACACTCGCCGCGCAGCGCGCAGCGGAGGCTCGGCACGGAGTTTACTTCTGGCGTTCGCTCATTACGATCGTGCAACTCGAGTCGGACGCCCGGATGG
>JALYJX010000510.1 GCA_030775065.1 Gemmatimonadota bacterium
GCTCTACGCTGTCACCCGCTCCGCGGGCTGCTCTGCGGTCGTCGCCTTGAAGCGTTCCTTGCAGCTCACTCTCGACTTTTTGTGCAAAGCGCCCCTCCGCTATTAACGGCCTACACTTGCGCCATGCCGCCATCCACAAACAATTCCGTTCCCGTGATGTAGCTGCTGTCGTCGGATGCGAGAAACACCACGGCCTTGGCGATCTCATCGGGTGTACCGAACCTGCCGAGCGGAACACTGTTGGAAATGGTCTTCATGCGTTCCTCGGCCGCTTCTATGGCATGCCATGGGGGCGTGTCGATATAGCCCGGGCTCACCGCGTTCACGCGGATGCGGCGATCCTTCAAGTCCATTGTCCATGTCCGCGCGAACGAACGCACAGCGGCCTTCGTCGCGTTATAAACACTCCACTCCGGCGACCCTATACTGGCGGCGATAGACGCATTCAGGATGATAGACGCGCCGTCTGGCATTAGCGGAAGCGCCTTCTGTACCGTGAAAAGGAGTCCTTTCACATTGCTGTTAAAGAGCGAGTCGTAATGCTCCTCAGTTATCTTTCCCAAGGGAGCCAACTCCGCAGCACCGGCATTGGCGAACACAATATCGAGCTTGCCTTTCTCCCGCTTGATTTGTGCGAAGAGGCGATCGAGATCCTCAAGGTTTGACACGTCTCCCTGGACGCCTGTTACATTTCTTCCGATCTCCTTGACCGCCGCACCAAGCTCCGCCTCGCGTCGCCCCGTGATGAAGAGATACGCGCCTTCGTTCACAAACTGCTTCGCCGTGGCAAGGCCAATGCCGCTATTGCCACCAGTAATGAGTGCAATTTTTCCTTCAAGATTGCTCATATATTCCTCTCCTCTTATCAAAGCCTGTCAGATTGTGAGGACGACCCTGCCGAAGGGGCGGCCCTCAACCAGGTAACGCAGAGCATCAGCCGCTTCGGCCAGCGGGAAGGTCTTAGCCACGATCGGTTTGATCGCGCCGGATTGAAGCAGAGGGACGATAGCATTCCAGGCGTCAGCCCAGGCCGCCTGCGGCTGAGCGAACAGTATGAAGCTCTTGATGCTGGCCCGTTGCCAGATCAGATTTGTGACGTCGATGGTTGCCTTGCGGCCTCCCGCATAACCCAGTGTTGTGAGGCTTCCGTCCAACGCAAGCGCTCCGAGCGCCTCGCTCAAGACTTCACCACCGACCCCGTCGATCACAATGTCTGCGCCGTAACCGCCTGTGATACGACGCACGCCGTCACCCAGCTTCTCGAAGGAGGTATCAATGACCTCATTGAATCCGAGCGCCTTCGCCTGCTCGGCTTTCGCATGATTGGTCGTGCTTGAGATGGCGTGTTTTGCGCCCAAGGCACGCGCCAATTGCGTCACCGCGTTGCCGACCGATCCTCCGATCGCCGGCGCCAGCACGGTTTTGCCGGCCTGAAAACCCGCGAGGGTGAGCGCCATCTGCGCGGTGAGATACGCGACCGGCATACCGGCGGCGCTCACGTCGTCGACACCCTCAGGTATCAGGCACAGGCTGTCCTTCTGTACGGCGAGCCACTCACTGTAGGCTCCATCCTCAAAAATGCCATACGGCCCAGTGAACATCACACGTGCACCGACCGGAAAGTCCGTTCCGCCTCCCTCCTCCACCACGCCCGCTCCTTCGTTGCCCAGGACTAGCGGCGCCTTCGCGAGGGGGAATTGGCCGGAGAGAATCGTATGCTCGAGGGGCGTGACGCCGACTGCGGTCATTCGCAGCAATACTTTTCCGTCCGAGACCGCTGGTTTTGGAAGATCTACGAGCTTCAACCCTTCATGACCACTGAATTGTTCCGCTCTCATTGCACGCATATTAGTTCTCATGTTTTTGTCGGATGTACTACGGTTTTGCCGTGGGAGGGGGCAATCAAAGCTTCCCCTCCTCGGCGAGCGTCCGGGTGCGCGCCAAAGTGGAGAGCAAGGCGGCCTTGTAGCCGCGGTCTTCACTGTCCATCAGCGCTTGTGCCTGCCGCTCCTGTTCGCTGCCCGGCGTGACACCCACCAATCCGAGATAGCAGTAGAACCTCAACTGCAGTTCCCCGTCCCCGTCTTCCACAATCTCATTGACGATCACGCCCTCTCGCGGGCTCTTGAACTGGTGGAAGGACACCTTCTGCTTTGGAACGAACGTGATGATCTCGGTGATCTCATCGTTCATGATCACGGCTTCGCGCACGATGAAGTCCGTGCCCTCGGCGACGACCTCGCATTTGGTTCATGCCCCCGGCGGCAGGAAGAGTCGCGCGTCCCTCGCCTTTAGCACGAGACCGGCCCAGATTTGCTCTCGCGTCAACTTGCGTTCGCCGCTGGGGTTCACTGGGACCGTGGCAGTGGAGAAGATCATGATGAAGTCCTTCGATGGATGGGTAAGGCGTTGCGGTTATCGGAGTCTGCGCGGTTAATGGTCTGCGGCGATGCCTGCTGGTTGTTTTTCAGCGCCCTATGCTCGTTGCTCCCGCAG
>JALYJX010000511.1:0-1354 GCA_030775065.1 Gemmatimonadota bacterium
CTCGTCCCGCAACCGTCCGTTAAATGATTCAATGAAGGCATTTTCCACGGGTTTCCCCGGTCGAATGAAGTCGAGCTGTATGCCCCGCCGATACGCCCAGTCTTCGAGCGCTCGCGATTGAAATTCGGTCCCGTGATCCACCGTGATGGATCGTGGGCCTGAGACACCGTGCAGTACCCGATCTAAGGCCTGGCCCACCGTCTCACCCGACATCCGAAAACCGACTTCTAGCATGGGACTGTGCCGACTCCAGTTATCCACGACCGTCAAGAGCCGAATCGGTCGCCCGTCCGCTAGCGTAGCATGCACAAAATCCATGCTCCAGCGTTCGGTCGGCCCGGTCGGGATCGGGGCGGGGCCACGATGCAATGCGATATGCTTGCGACGCCGGACTCGCGTGCGGAGCTGCAAGCCCTCCAGTCGATACAGTCGTCGCACTCGCTTGCGATTCACCGGCCAACCCTCACGCCACAGCAACACCCAAATCCGCATGTAGCCAAACCGAGGCCGGGCATGAGCCAGATCGCGAATCCGCAGCCGCAGGGCGGTTTGATCCTTCGCGCGGCTCCGTCGGTACCAGGAGGCGCGACCAAACTGCGCCAACCGACAGGCCCGCGCACACCGCACCTGGAACGTGGTCTGAAACCACTCGGCCAGTTCCCGGCGGCGGACGGGCCTCAGACTTTTTTTCGCAGGGCCTCCGACCGCATGTGCTTGTCGAGCGAGAGGTCCGCCACGAGCCGTTTCAGCCGGCTGTTTTCTTCCTCCAGCTGACGGAGGCGTCGCAGTTCACTCACGCCCAGGTGGGCGTACTTCTTTTTCCAGGCGTAGAACGTGGCGTCACTCACTCCGAGCTGCCGGCAGAGGTCGCCGACGGGGGTGCCAGATTCGGCTTGGCGGATTGCGTACACGATCTGCTCCTCGGAGAATTTCGACCGCTTCATCGGTCCACTCCTTTCGTCGAGGACCGCCGAAGCCGCCATTCTACTCTCGTTTTAAGTTGCCGTCGTTTTCCGGGGAGACGTCAGCACAATAGCCACCTTAGCCAGGAGGTTCCCATGCGTCAGTCGAAGTTTACCGAGACCCAGATCGTCAGTATTCTGAAGGAGGCCGATGCCGGCCGCCCGGTCAACGAGATCTGGCGGAAGTACGGCATCAGTTCCGCCACCTACTACAAATGGAAAGCCAAGTACGGTGGGTTGGAGGCTTCCGACATCAAGCGGCTGAAAGAACTCGAACACGAGAACGGCCGTCTCAAGCGGATGTATGCGGATCTCTCCTTGGAGAATGCCGCGCTGAAGGATGTCCTCGCAAAAAAGCTCTAAGGCCTGTTGAGCGGCGGGAGGTCGTGACC
>JALYJX010000511.1:1364-2490 GCA_030775065.1 Gemmatimonadota bacterium
CACGCAAGGCGGCCTTCCAGTTCAGCGGGCCTGTCAGGCAGTGGGACTTGGACGAGCCACGTACTATCGTCCGGTGGTCAATTGGGCCCAGCGTGATGCGGCGGTGATTGAGGCGCTGACCACGCTAGGCGCCACGCAGCCCCGCTGGGGGTTCTGGAAATACGTGAATCGGCTTCGGAACACGGGCCATCGGTGGAACCACAAGCGCCTGTGGCGGGTGTATTGCCGACTCCGACTCAACTTGCCACGGCGGACCAAGAAGCGGCTGCCGGTACGGCCGATGCACCCGATGGCCGTGATCCCACAGCCCAATGTCGTGTGGGCGCTCGACTTCATGAGTGATACGTTGTATGGCGGGCGGCGGTTCCGGACCTTGAATATTCTGGATGAAGGGGTGCGAGAAGTCTTGGCGATCGAAGTGGACACGTCGTTGCCCGCTGAACGGGTGGTGCGCGTGCTGGAGCAGGTGGTGGCTTGGCGGGGCCAGCCGCAGGCGATTCGCCTCGACAATGGCCCAGAATTTATCGCCGAACGGTTCCGCACCTGGTGTGCCGAGCGGGCGATTCAGATGTGGCATATCCAACCGGGGAAACCGGATCAGAATGCCTTTATCGAACGCTATAACCGGACGTATCGAACAGAAGTGCTCAATGCGTATGTGTTTGAGTCGTTGGAGCAGGTCCGAGAGATTAGTGCGGAATGGTTGCAGAGTTACAACGAAGAACGGCCCCATGACGCGTTGGCGGGCTTGCCGCCCGCCACGTACCGGGCCCAACTTGAAGCCAGAAGTTCACCTTTGATCGTGTCTCATTGACGGGGGAGCTTACACAGGGATGTGATACCAGGCTGCAGAAAACATATTCTACATTCCTGGATTTGGTGACCACACATGTGGCCCTACGTGAAGGCGCTGCTGAAAGAAATTTTTGATACCCTGCTAGGAGCGTGATGCAGGGGCCAAATGCACTTCGATGCGAGGGTTCTCTTTATCGATGTGTTTGTAGAGATGAGTTTCGACGATGCGGTTGTCATTGATCCCGAGTCCCTCACAGAGCGCATCCTGCGCGATTTTCAGTCCGCCATCCACGTCTCGTCGCAGGGCCGAGGTGAAATAGAACCGGATGGA
>JALYJX010000512.1 GCA_030775065.1 Gemmatimonadota bacterium
GGTGTGGTCACCTCGTTGATTGAACGCCATGCACGATCTCGCCGTGATCACTGTCTCCCATAACGACGCGCTATCAGTAACGCCCAATCTCCGGGGGGCACTCGCGTGGTCCCTGCGCCGGACGAATATACGACCGCGTGGGTGGCGTCCCGGGTTACTGTGGTAGTTGGCGGTTGGGGTTCGCCGCGCGGCAGTGGGAGCTATGACAGGGGCAGTGGGAGCTATGAAAGGGAGAGCGGTGAGGTCTAAGAAATCAGCGGGCGAACGCCCGCTTCGTCCAGGCGACGTCGTGGAGGTGAAGTCGGCGGCGGAAATCCTGGCCACGCTGGATGCCGATGGTGCCTTGGACAACATGCCGTTCATGCCGGAGATGGCCCGCCACGCGGGCCGGCGCTACACAGTGTGGCGCCGTGTCGACAAGGCCTGCAACACGGTGGACATGAGCGGAAGCCGTCGCATGCACGAGACCGTCTACCTCGACGATTTGCGCTGTGACGGATCTGGCCACGGCCGCTGCCAGGCAGCTTGCAGGATCTACTGGAAAGAGGCGTGGCTTCGTCGCGTGGACGACAGCGCCGGCTCACCTGTTGCGCATAATGGTCAAGCGGTCGAGCTCGAGCGTCTCGCTCTGGCCGGCACGCGGGCCGCGGGCCCGTCGGGCGACGAACGCGAGCAGTGGCGCTGCCAAGCGACCGAGGCGCTCAAAGCCTCCGAACACCTCAAGCGCAGCTATCTGTCGCAGTACTGGCGAGAGTTCAGGAACGGCAACTTCCGCCCACTGCGCTTCCTTGCCCTCTTGGCGCGCGGGTTCGTCATGGAGGTCGGCTTCGAGATCGGGCTGGTCAAGGCGCTTCCGCTGAAGGGCTCCGGCAGCCCGCCCTCGCCGGCACAGCCGCCGAGCCTGCGGCCAGGCGACCTCGTGCGGGTAAGGCCTGCGGCCGAGATCAAGGCCACGCTCGATGAGACCGGGTTCAATCGGGGGCTCTCCTTCGACCGCGAGATGCTGCCCTTCTGCGGAAAGACGTTTCGCGTCAAGGCCAACGTGGATCAGATCATCGACGAAGAGACGGGTCGCATGCTCAAGATCCCCAAGGACAGCATCGTCCTTGACGGGCCTGGCTGCTCAGGCCTCCGCAGCATCGGCCGCTGGTTCTGCGCACGGGACGGATACCCCTTCTGGCGCGAGGCCTGGCTGGAGCGAGTCGAGGAGCCCGACGGCGCCTCAGTGAAGCCGCTGAGGGTCGGCGGCTCAGCGCCTGAGGACTCGATGCCGAGCATCCGAGGCTCGTGCTCGGCGGCGAGCAGCCAGTCGGAGTAGATCGGGTCGTACTTGTGCGACGCCTGCGTGGAAGAACCGCAACATACGCTCGAATCGACGGACTGGATCGGCGGAGGTACGGAACTCCCCTCCATAATCCTCGTACCTGGTCGATCCGTCCTGCGCCTGGATGGTGAACGACGGGGTTAACGCCCCACCTGATGCACCGGCCCTCGCAAGGCGTACTCCTCGAGTGCACCGATCGTCCCGTCATCAGGGACGTTGTCGCAAATGACGAGCCATTGAAGGATCTAACCATGGCCAGAGCCAGGATGGCCTCAGTCAAGATCCGCCGGCGGAAAGCGGCTCAGGTCATTGACCGCAGCGCCGGCCCAAGACCGCGAGCCATTCCGAGCAGTTCGCGTGCGACGCTTCGCGCGAAGAGCGTCAGACAAGCGGCGTAGACGACCCCTCCTGCAACGACTGACAGAAGGACGCGCGGCTCGACTGCGATTCCGTGGTCTTCGAGCGCCTGACGCAGGAACACCACGGCAATGCATGTCGCGCCGCTGGCAGGCACGATGCCCCGGAGATGTCCCAGCACGCTGAGCGCCTTCAAGGAGAGCTGCCGGGTGGTGATCAGAAACGACGGGAGCTGCCCGCAAATGAGTGTGGCGAGGGTGAAGGCAACGGCCACGCCTACGATTCCGAATCCACTCGCGAGCCAAATGCTGGGCAACAGAGCGATGAGCACCACCCCCTTGAGGATCATGGCGATGTGCGGCTTTCCGGCCGCATCCATGATCGCATCATTGAACCCAAACAAGGTGTAACTCATAATCATCACGCAGAGAACCTGCACGACGGGAACGGCCGGACGCCACTGCGATCCGAATACGAGCGGGATCACGTCCGGCGCTACCGCAATGAGGCCGAAGAGGACAGGGAGTACCACGGCAGCGAGCAGGGTGGTTCCCTTCAACCACATTTTCGCCACCTCGTCTTGGTCATCACCGAGTCGAGCGAACGCCGCGTACATCACGCGCGTGATCGGCATGGCGAGGAGCGATAGCGGGACCCAAACAAGCGCCCACGAGAGGTTCCAGATCCCAAGCTCCTCGATTCCGACGAAGTGTCCGATGAGAAGAGCGGCAACGACCTGCTGGAGGAGAAAGAAAATGGATGCTCCGGTGTACCGGGAGGCGAACCTCGTTAGAG
>JALYJX010000513.1 GCA_030775065.1 Gemmatimonadota bacterium
CTAGCGCACGGTACGGCCAACCGTCCATGGCACACCGGCAGCGTCGAGCCCCCGATTCAGGGCCGGAAGCCGAGCCGTCAAGAGCGAGTTCAGGCGTGCAGCCTCGCGTTCCAGATCTTTAATCGCAAGGTCGAGAGTCTCGCGCTGAATCTGCGTCGGCGGCGACGTCACGCTGCCGATCTCGTTGGCAACCTGGTTCACTCTGCTTTGAATCGACGGGGCAAACGTCTTGTCGTCCACATCGCCCGGGGGCGGACCCTGACGGCCGCGAACCTTGAGCAGAATGTCGTCGACTTCCCTTTCGATCGCAGTCGTCTGCTTCGCCAGGCTGTCGGGCGCGGTTCCTGTCTTGAGCGCCGCCTTCACCTCCGTCATCTGCTCCTTCACCTGCTCCGCCGTGCGCACCACTGCCTGCACCCTTGCCCGCTGCGCACTCGAGCTCACTCGCATCTCCCACAGGGCACGATACTCTGCCTGACTCAGCGGAACGAGCGGATCGGGATTCACCGTCACAGGTGTCTCCACAGACAGCGACATCACGCTGTCGTTTCCGGCGAGCGTCAGGCGAGCGACGTACCTGCCCGGCAGCACGAAAGCGCCCGTCGGCTGTCCAGTCGTCCCCTGCGCCCTCGTATTGATGTAGGGCGGTGGCAGCCGCAGATCCCAGGTCGCACGGTGCATTCCCGGGCCCCCTTTCACCGCGAGGTCGCGAATCCGCCTCCCCGTCGAATCGTGGATCGAGAGCGTCAGCTCCCGCCCCTTTGGAACACTGTCCTTCAGATAGTAGGTGAGCGTGGCTCCAAACGGCGGATTCGGTGCACTGAACGATCGCTCGCCAAGTGAGGCGGCTCCGTTAATGCCTCCGGGAAACGATGCGTTGTAGTTGAAGATCGTAGCGGGCTTCGCCGGAAACAGGTACGGACGGCCGCTGCGCTCGGCAACTGACATGTGCTCGAGGGGAGTTATGTCGTCGATGATGTAGATCCCCCGCCCGTGCGTGCCGATCACCAGGTCGTTCTCCCGGGGGTGAATTCTCATGTCGTGTACCGGCACTGTCGGCAGGTTGTACTGAAGCCTCGCCCAGTTCTTCCCGCCGTTGCCTGAGTAGTACGCACCAATCTCGTTGCCCACGAAGAGGAGCGAGGGCGCTCGCGGGTGCTCGCGAATCACCTGCACCGACGACGCCGGAAGATTCGAGGTGATTGACGTCCACGTCTTTCCATAATCCGTACTCTTCAGTACGTACGGCTTGAAATCATTGCTGCGATGCCCGTCCAGCGTCGCATACACGGTCCCTTCGTTGTGCCTCGAGGCCACCACCCGGCTGACATATGTCATGTCGGGCGCGCCGGGAAATTTCTCGACTTTCGCCCACGTCGCGCCGCCGTCGCGGGAGATCTGAATCAGCCCGTCGTCGGTACCTACATATAGTAGTCCTCGCCGAAGGACGGACTCATCCATTGTGCTGATGTTCCCGAACTCGGCGGTGCCCGCATGTCGTGCCACCGCATCCTTCGTCCACAGCTTCCCCATGAGCGGCAGCTTCTCGCGGTCCAGGCGCCGTGTGAGATCGCCACCAAGCTGCTCCCAGCTGTCACCACGGTTGGGACTGCGAAAGAGGTAATTCGCGCCCATGTACACGGTCCTGTGGTCGTGCGGAGAGATCACGATCGGAGCGCTCCAGTTCCAGCGAAGATTCTGCTGGCCGAACTTCGGCTGGGGCTTGATGCTTTTCCGCTCTCCGGTCCTGACGTCATAGCGGATGATCCCGCCGTTCTGCGATTCGGAGTAGACGATGTTCGAGTCGGTGGGATCGATGGCAGAGTAGAAGCCGTCGCCCCCGACAGTCATGTACCAGTCGCTGTTGGAGATTCCCTGACGGTTTCGTGTCTGGCTCGGACCCGCCCAGCTGTTGTTGTCCTGCTGTCCGCCGTAGACGTAGTAGAAAGGCAGCCGGTTGTCGACCTCGATGGCGTAGTACTGCGCGACCGGAAGGTTGCTTACGAAATCCATCGTCGTGCCGCGGTCATGCGTGACGTACACGCCGCCGTCGTTCCCGACAACGAAATGATCGGGATCCGTCGGATCGATCCACATGGCGTGGTAGTCAACATGCGCCGATGTCGCGATTGCACGCGAGGTCAATCCTCCGTCTTCGGAAACGAGAAGCGAAATGCCGAGCTCATAGAGGCGATCGGGGTTTCTCGGATCGATGCGTATCTGCCCCATGAACCAGGGGAACTGCTGGTACGTGCCGGTCCTTTTCCAGCTCGCGCCGTAATCGTCGGAGCGATAAACCTCGGTCGTCTTTGTTTCCATCGTCGCGTACAGCGTGCGCGGCTGCGATCGGCTGACATCGAGCCCAATGCGGCCGATGTCGGTCTTCGGCAATCCTTCCGTGAGCCTTGTCCAGGTTGATCCCGCGTCGATGGATTTGTAGATGCCGCTTTCCGGTCCACCTCCGACGAAG
>JALYJX010000514.1 GCA_030775065.1 Gemmatimonadota bacterium
TTTCCTCTTCGATTCGTTTGGCACCAGTCTGAAGAAGGAATATTTCGAGTCGCTTCGGTCGGCGGGGGTTCACACAATTCCGTTTCGGCCCCTTACTCTCCGCTCGTTTCAGAAGGCGCAGCACAGAGCGCATATTCGCGTCGTGGTCGTCGACGGAAAAATCGGGTACACCGGCGGATTCGGCATCGACGACAAGTGGTACGGCAACGGACGGCGGGAGAACGAGTGGCGGGACAGCAATGTCCGCTTTACGGGACCGGCCGTCCGCCAGCTCCAGGCGATGTTCGTCATCTGCTGGGCCGAGGCGAGCGGCGAGCTGCTGACTGGAGAACGATTCTTCCCTGAGGCGGAGAAGCAGGAAGATCGCGAGCGGGACGGCGCCGATGACGCGGTGGAGGAGGGTTCAGCGGCGGCCGGCAAAGGAATGCTGGCGGCTGTTCTGCACGCATCGCCAACGATCGGCAGTACCGAAGCCGAGCGATTTTTCGTGCTGACGATCGCGGCCGCGAGAGAGAGACTTTACCTCGCCAACTCCTACTTCGTCCCGCACAAGCCCTTCCGCAAGCTTCTCTGCGACGCGGCGGGGCGCGGCGCCGATGTCAGGATCCTCACGACCAGCAAAGCGAGCGACATAAAGAGCACCTGGTACGCCGGACGTGCGCGGTACGAAGAGCTGATGAAGGGCGGCGTAAGAATCTACGAGTACCAGCCCGCGATGATGCACGCCAAGACGATTGTCGTCGACGGCATGTGGCTATCCGTAGGCAGCATGAACGCCGACAACCAGTCGATATCCTTCAACGAGGAGTCGAACCTCGTCGTCCTCGACAAGGGTGCCGGGGAAACCATGGAGAAGCTCTTTCTGGAGGACCTCGAGTATTCAGAGGAAATCGATCCGGAGGAGTTCGCGAAGCGGCCGCTGACGGACAGGATTGCCGAAACCGCCTGTCACCTGATCTGGAGAATTCTGTAGCGTCCTCGAACCTGAAAAGCTGTGCTTCTCGTCTCTCGCATCTGCGGTTTTCTCAGTTGAATTCCCGCACGGTATATTTTTCGGCTGCGATGGTGGAATAGTTCAATTCGGTCTTTAACTATGAAGGAGTATTCAATGCCAAGGTACCTCATCCGGCGCGAGATTCCCGGCGCCGGCAAGCTCAGTCGCGATGAGCTCCAGCAAATCGCAATGAAATCGAACGGAGTGATCCACGGCCTCAACCTGGAAGGCCGCGACGTTCAGTGGGTACACAGCTACGTTGTGGACGACGGGATTTATTGCGTCTACAACGCGCCGAGCGCCGACGTGGTTCGCGAGCATGCGATGAAGGGGGAGTTTCCGGCGAACGCGGTGATGGATATTCGGGAGATCATCGATCCCACCACCGCGGAGACGAAGCGCGCCTGACGCTGAGTGCGTAACTGGGAAAAAGCAGCCGCTCTCGAATGAGCGGCTGTTTTTCTTGTGGCCCGTATTTCGCCTTGTCTTCCTCCAGCAGGGTAAAAGAGGCGAAGACAATGAGGTTAATGATGCCACGACAGCATTTACTGATGATGGTTGGAGTAACCGTCGCTCTTGCGGCGGCGTGCAAGGGCGAAAGCGGCAGCGCAGGCCCGAGCAAAGGCGACGAGGTCTGGGCGCCGGCAAAGCTCACCTCCGTTGCGGGCGTGCCCGAGGCGCAGATCGAGACCGCCCTCCGGGTGCGTCTGGCGGGCGAGCCACCCGCGCGAATCGACGACCACAAGTGGGCGCACACCAAGCGCCTCTATAAAATGTACGGCGACAACCCGCTCTGGCTGGCAGAGGACGGGCTCCACACGGAGCGGGCATTCGCCTTGACGAACGCATTGCTGAACACCGAGAGCGATGCGATGCGAATGGACAACTATCCCATCGGCGAGCTCGCAACGGCCATTGCGGCGATCAAAGGACAAAAGCCGACGGCCGAGCAGCTCGTGAACGCCGACGTTCTGCTCACCTCGGCGTTCGTCGCCCTGGGAGTCGACTATCTCGGCGGCCAGGTGAAGCCGAAGTCGGTCTCTCAGAACTGGCATATAGACGTACATGACGAAAACGAGGACAGCGCGCTGGTGCGCTCGATCCGGAATCCCGCGCTCGACAAGGCGCTCGCGACGATGCGGCCTGCGGACGAGGACTACCTGGGTCTCATGAAAGAGCTTGCCCGCTACCGCGCTATCGCCGCGAAAGGCGGGTGGCCGAGCGTTCGGGAGGGAAAAGCTCTCAAGCCGGGAGATCCGGAGAATCCGGCAAGGCTCAGCGCACTCCGCACACGCCTGGCAGCGGAGGGATTCGGGGCGCCGGCACCTGCGGCAGCTGCCACGCCGGCGGAATCTGCTGCATCAGCGAGTGGAGGCGCCACGCGCCCGGCTCAGGCAGCTGGCTCGGGAGTCTACGACCGGGCTCTTGGCGCCGCCGTTGCCGCGTTCCAGGCCAGGCATGGCATAGTCGTCGAC
>JALYJX010000515.1 GCA_030775065.1 Gemmatimonadota bacterium
CTATTACCGGCACCTTCAACAGCGCTGGCCCCTTTGTTTTCACTGCCGCCAATGGCGATCTTTTCGCCATGCACTACGGCAACCAAGACGCCGGCGCCGCCGACTGGGGCACCTTTACCCTCTATCCCACGGCCACCCCCTGGGTCTACACAGCCGTGTGGTGGGCCGAGTTCACTCCCGTCAATTCCGCCAGCACCGGCCGTTTCCGCAACGTCTCGGGGAGCTTCTTCATGCTGGCGATCTCCGAGCCGTTTGTCCTGACGTCGACTGATCCCATCGCCTATTCCTGGTCCGGCGAAGGCCGCTTGACCTTTGGCCGCTAAGCCTTACCCACCAAGGCCAGCGCCGATGTCTGGTCGATCATCGCCGAACTGCAGTCGCTGCAAAGTCGGAAGCAGTAGTGAAGTGAAAACCAACTACTACCGCTAGACTCCATGCCGCTCACCGTGGGCGGCATGGGCTACCGTGTCGCTGATGTTATTTGTCAAATTTCTCGATTGAGGAGTAATGTGAAAGGCCCTAATCTCCAAACATCTCTACTTCTCTACTATTGCGATAGAAGCGGGTTAACAGCTCCGATTTCCGACGCATGATGTAACTCATTACCAAACATCATCTTGGAGCAAGTGAGACTCTCTCGACCAACCGAGGAGAGAATGTTTTGAAGCGCGCTCTATTCGGGGAGCTTTTAACTACAAAGCGTGTTCCTAAATACAACACGGTTAACTTAGCGCGGCACAGCCGCAACCAAAGTGGAATAGCTCGAAGTATGGCGGCTCGCTGGTTAAAGTGGTGTTATCACACGCCATTCCAACCCGGAGAGCCGCCATGACTACCTTTCTAGATCGTTTCTCGCCTTCCATCCACGGTGTATTGAGCGGATTCGATCGAATTCGTTTTCGCGGAACGCAGCGCTTGTTGGCGAGTGCGCGAGGGTTGACCGCCTATTTGGCGTTTTGCGGAGTGCGGCTGACGGAGTTCAAGCCGTACGTGACCCAGGTTACCGAGGTGATCCGCCGCGAGGTGGAGACGGGGGCCAAGCGGGCTGGGGTCGCGATCGAGTATGTGAATGATTCGTCGCTGTCGAAGGAAGAACTCGCGGCGGACTTGGCCAAGCGGGCAGGTCGGACCACGGGACTTCGGGCGATCCTGAGCGCGGTCGAGCCGTGTCGGACGTTCTTTGTGCGGAAGAATCCGGCGACAGGATTCATCGAGTTGCAGAATCGGCCGGGGAAGTGCCTGCATTACTACCACTACTGGCTGGACGCGACGGTGGGTCCGTGCCATGTGCGGTTGCAGACGTGGTTCCCGTTCAGCACGTTCGTGTGCGTCAACGGTCGGGAGATGCTGGCCGGTGAGTTGACACGAGAAGGGATCCCGTTTCGCCAGCGGGACAACTGTTTCACGTGGGTAAAGGATCTCGATCGAGCGCAGCATGTGTTGAACGAGCAGGTGAAAATCGACTGGTCGGAAGAATTGACGCGGCTGCTGACGGCGAGTCATCCGGGTTGGTCGAAGTGGCCGGGGATGGACCGGCCGCCGTACTGGTCGGCAGACCAGACGGAGTGGGCGACGGATGTGATGTTTCGGTCGCGGACGCAGTTGTCGCGCTTGATGCCGAGTTTGATTCAACATGCGCTGGTGGGCTTGGGGTGCGGGGACGTGATGCGGTTTTTGGGGCGGCCAGTGCTGGCGGACGGCCGGGTGCATGGGAACTTCGCGGGGGAGGTGGGAACCGATTACGTGCTGCGACCGGAAGGAGCGCGGGTGGCGTTTCGGGTGAACCGGAACGGGGTGAAGTTCTACGACAAGCAGGGTTCGGTGTTCCGCGTGGAGACGACGATTACGAACGCGCGGGACATGAAGAGTTACCGGGCGAAGGAGGGTGAGCCGGACGGTCCGAAGGCGTGGCGTCCGATGAAGAAGGGCGTGTCGGATCTGCCGCGGCGGACGCAAGTGAGCCAGCGGTCGAACGAGCGCTGCCTGGAGGCGTTGGCGGCGGTGGCGACGGAGCAGACGGTGGGGGAATTGACGGCGAAAGTGTGCGAACGGACGGAGTGGAAGGGCCGGTCGGTGCGAGCGTTGAACCTGTTGGCAGCGGACGACCTGCGGTTGTTGCGGACGGTGGCTCGGGGCGAGTTCGTGCTGAACGGGTTCCGCAACCGCGATGTGCGGGCGGCGTTGTTCGGCCCGGAAGAGGATGATGCGGCAGAAGCGAAGCGACAGTCGTCGGCGGTGACTCGGCAACTGCGACTGCTACGAGCCCACGGCGTGATCCAGAAGGTGGCGAAGACGCACAGGTATCAGGTCTCACCCAAAGGCCGCGAACTGATCGCCGCCGTCACCACGACGCACGCTGCTCAGCCAAAAACCCTGCACAATCGGGCCGAAGCCGCATAAAATCTGCGCAGCCTGCGAAGAAATTGGCGGGTTGCTATGCAGATTTCGCAGAAAGAAAAAACTCCGC
>JALYJX010000516.1 GCA_030775065.1 Gemmatimonadota bacterium
GGTGCCGTCTCCGGAGCGATCTTCTTCAGACCCGCGATGAAGCAGGCATCGCGCACGAGCTGCGCGGTGACCGGGTGATCCGGATGACGGCCGGACAATGCGGGCGCTATCACGATCGTGGGAGCGAACCGGCGAATTGCCACCGCGAGGAGTGTCCGCGTTTCCGGGGTGTTGGTCACGCCGGCGTCGGGCAGTCCGAGATTCTCGCGAGCGGAGAGCCCGAGTATGCCGGCAGCGCGTGAGGCTTCCTCGGCTCTCAGATCGGCGGAGCCTCTCGTCCCGAGCTCACCCGCGGTGAGATCGATCACGGCGGTTCGCCGCCCGAGGTCGGCTGCACGAATCAACGCGCCACCGCAGCTCAGCTCGACGTCGTCGCGGTGCGCAGCGATCGCGAGAACCTCAACCGTCGTCATTCACAGAATATAGGCGGAGATGAGCGATCGTCGAGAAATACAGGTTATGTTCCAAAATCATCGAGGGAGTGCGCCCATGACCAGGGAATTCTTGGTTGCCGGCTTCGTCAGCATCGGGGCACTTTGGAACGAGGCGGGCGCGCAGCCAGCCAAATCCGAGGTCGCGGTCGCAATCGCGGCCTTGCAGGGTTTGAAAGCAGTACTGCCCGCTGGCAAGCGCATTGTTCTCTCACCGAGCTTTACTTCCCGCAACGCCAGTGTAGCCAAAGCTCTGGGATTGGCCTCGATGAAACCGAGGGAAGCCCTGGTGTGCCCGGCAACACCGGATTTAGCGGAATGCACGGTGCCACATGGACTGGTTCTCGTCGATGTCACTGAAGTGACAGTCGCGGGAAACAAGGCTAAGGTCCGAGTGGCAATTCTTACTCCGACTCATCACAGCAACGTGCATAAGCACGTCCACGAATTGTTGAGTGTCGAGCTGTCGTGCACGACGAACGTCTGGACAATAACAAGAATCACGCCGCTCGGGCTTTCATAACATCGCCGATCATTCGTACCGCAGCGCTTCGATCGGATCGAGCCGCGCTGCGCGGCGCGCCGGCAGGATTCCAAAAACCACCCCGATTCCCACCGATACAGTCACTGCGATGATTGTGAGGACAATCGGAACCCCGGCGTCGATGTTCATCAGCATCGTCACGAGCCGGCCGAGTGTAAGGCCGACGATGATGCCGAGCGCGCCGCCGATCCCGGTGAGCGTCGCAGACTCCACGAGGAACTGCATCAGAATCGCCCGATGCGTCGCGCCAAGCGCCTTCCGCACCCCGATCTCGCGCGTGCGATTGGTGACCGACACCATCATGATCGCCATCACGCCGATGCCCCCGACCATCAACCCCACGCTCGAGAGAACGATCATAACCAGAAAGAAAACCCCGGTGATCTTGTTGAAAGTGTCGAGAATCTGGTCCTGCGTGATCATGTCGAAGTTGTTCCGTTCGGCAGGCCGCAGCTGGCGCATCTCACGCATCGCAATCGTGACCGCCTCCTGAGCCTCCGCGGTTGTAACGCCCTTTTTTGGCTTGACGGGGATGAACAGCGCGTTGGTCTTGTCGATCCTGAACTGGTGGTCGAGCATCTTGTAGGGAACGACGGCGCCAATTGCCTGTCCGGGCGGCTCGAAGATGTTTCCTGGTTTCAAGTAGATGCCGATGACGCGCGCGGGCCGGCCGCCGACGTGCACCTGTTTGTCCAGCGGATTCTCTCTGCCAAAGACTCTGCGCGCGGCGTTCTCCTCGACCACGATCACCGCCGAGCCGCTCGACATCTCCGCCTGCGTGAACCACCGGCCTGCAGCCAGCTCGCCGCCTTGTATTTCCTGGAACCGATCGTCTGCGCCGTTCACGATCAGGTTTTGCGTGCGCACTCCCTTGTACTCAAGGCGCGCCTGCGTCTGCGCCCACATGCCCGCGTACTGGATTTCCGGCAGTAACGCGATGCGGCGCGCTTCCGATTCAGCGAGATCGGGCCGTATGCGAATCCATTTCGGAAGCTGGTCGGGATTCACCGGAGTGTTCGAGAATACCTTGATCACGTAAAACGTCGTCGGTCCGGCGATCTCGATCGTGCGCACGATCTGATCTTTTATTCCCTGGACGATCGCCGCCATCATCATCACGGTCGACACGCCGATGACGACGCCGAGGATCGTCAGACCGGACCGCAGCTTGTTTGCCCGGAGCGTGTCGAGCGCGACCGCCACATTGTTCCGCACGAGATCGCCGACCACTTACTCAGCCCTCAGGGCAGCGATTGGATCGAGCCTCGCTGCGCGCGTGGCAGGAAGAACCCCGAACAACACGCCCACGCCGGCGCCGAGTGAAAGCGCAGTCAGCACCGACCACGCAGTGATTCGTGCCGGAAGCGGGGAGACCGTGGCAACCAGGGCCGCCATGCCCCAGCCGACTATCACCCCGCTCAGACCACCGATGAACGCCAGCGCTATGGACTCCGCCAGGAACTGCCGGCGAATGTCGCGGGCCGTCGCGCCC
>JALYJX010000517.1:0-1900 GCA_030775065.1 Gemmatimonadota bacterium
GAAGTGTCGCGGAAAATCCTACATTTACGTGGGTGGGCTTGCTCTGTACGACAATATTGTAGCAACCTTGGGGCTGACTCTATCTCCTAGCCGAACCCTGAATAAACCCCGACACGTCTTCCTTTAACTTTCTCAGCGAATTCTTTTCGATATACATCATGTGCCCGGCTTCGTAGTAACCGAACGAAAAATTCTGCCGCAACTGCGGGTCGAGGCTCATCGCCGACACCGTATATTCGGCCGCGAAGTACGGCGTCGCCATGTCGTAATAGCCGCTCGCAATGAACACTTTCATGTAAGGGTTCTTGCGCATCGCGGATGAGAGTGCCTGCGAAGTATCAGCGTATGCGTTGTTCGTGTTCCAATTCCACGGACTCGTGATGCCGCCGCCGAGGATGTAGTATTCGACGTCCGATTTGAAATTGAGCTGCCGGCGGACGTAGTCGTTGAAAACGGCGGTATACGGAGTGCGGATCGCGCTCATGCTCGGATCGAACTCTACGTTGTCGCCTGCCGAGTCGCGGTCGAATCCGACAAAGCGGCTATCGAGTCTGCCGGTCGTCCGGCGCTGGTCGCGTAGAAGCTCTTTATTAAACTCGCCGAGATCGACCCGAAAATTATTCTGCTCGACAAACGAACGCCCGAGGCCGGTAAGAGCGGTGAACTTGTCGAGCAGCGACTGTCTTTCGGCGGCAGAAAGGCGGTCGATACGAAGCAACGCCGGGCCATATTGGTTCGACGCGAAATCCTCGGACTCTTTCAAAACATCGCGCAGGGGTTTCCGCTGCATATCCGCCGGGAGCCGTTTGTGATACCAGGCCGTCGCCGTGTAAGACGGAAAGATCAGGACGAGCGGCAAGTCGTTATTATCGGCAAAACGAATCGACTGAAAGTTCATAACCGTCGAGACGAGTATGATGCCGTTTAGCCCGATGCCGCGTTCGAAGAGATGGTTCGACAACCCCGCTGCCCGCGTGGTGCCGTAACTTTCGCCAACGAGGAACAAGGGTGACGCCCAACGTTCGTTTCGGCCAAGATACATTCGGATAAATTCGCCGACCGATTCGATATCGCCGTTAACGCCAAAAAACTTACTCGCGAGCTCCGGTTTTGCCGCGCGCGAATAGCCGGTGCCGACGGGATCAATAAAGACCATGTCAGTTTGGTCGAGCCAGCTACTCTCGTTGTTGACCATTTCGTATGGCGGCGGAGGCATCATCCCGTCGTCGAGCATTTTCACGCGTCTTGGTCCGAGCGCCCCGAGATGCAGCCAGACGCTTGCCGAGCCCGGTCCGCCGTTGAACGAGAACATGAGCGGCCGAGCCTTTGGATCGCCAAGCCCGTCGAGCGTGTACGCCATGTAAAAGATCCGCGCTTCGGTGTCGCCCGAGACCGCGTTTTTTATTGGCATGTAGCCCGTGGTGACGCTGTAATTCAGCGCTCGCCCGCCGACGCGTGCAATGTGCTTCGTCACGACCGGCGGTTCATCCTTCTGCACGGCCGAGTCGGCCGGTTTTGGCGTCTCAGTTGGCCGAGGCGTAACACCTGGGGCTTGAAAGAGAAGAAGTAAGGGTAAGAGTATTGATGCGATCATATCGACTGTCAGAACCGCTTGCGGTAGCGGGCGGTTGAAGACGACCTCTTCGGAATTTCAACAGTTTCGACGGGTTAGTTAAACCGCCCGCTACCGCAGGCGGTTCCGACCTACTTACCTGACAACTTCACTCACAACCTGCCCATTGATGATCGTTCCGGTGCAGTGTGTCGTGAACTCGAACGGATCACCGTCATACATCGCGATATCGGCGTCCTTACCTTTTTCCAATGATCCGACCCGGTTATCGATGCCGAGAATGCGCGCCGCGTCGATTGTGACCATGGCCATTGCCTCGCGCGGCAG
>JALYJX010000517.1:1910-2467 GCA_030775065.1 Gemmatimonadota bacterium
GCCTCGAACAGAATGACGCGTGTCTTCGGCACATAACCTTCGTACCCGCTCTGTAGTGCGACCCGAATACCGGCGGCGCGGATTTTTGCCGCGTTCTCCATCGAAAGATTTTCGGTCTCACCGCCGGCCCTCGCCATCGTCGGGTGAACGATAACCGGAAAGCCCGACGCCTTGATGTCGTCAAGGACCATATGCGCCTCGGCGACGCCGTCAAGCACGATACGAATATTGAATTCCTTCGCAATTCGAATCGCGGTAAGGATGTCCTGCGAGCGATGCGCCGTAATGAGCATTGGTAACTCGCGCTTGATAACGCGCAACATTATCTCGGATTTCAAATCTTTGCCGGGCTCGGTCTTTTTCGAGTTCTCCAGCGCCTTTATCAGTTCTGCTCGAAGCATGGCCGCCTGTTTCGCACGCGATCCCGGCGAACGTCCTTGCCCGGCGTTTGCCGCCTCACCGAGCGTCACGGCGATCATTGCCGTTGGAACGATCGTTGCTTCGTCAACATTCTTTCCCCACGTTTTGGCGATCATCGTTTGACCCGAAATCAGGGC